>CAZLTD010000173.1:0-9152 GCA_964562385.1 uncultured Desulfobacula sp. | reverse complement strand
CTTCGGCGGATTCATGCCGCCTTGCTTTTTGACTGTAGATCATTATTATCGATTCTGGTTCGCACCTTGCATAGCAGGGGAACACCGAAGCGCGATGAATACGTAGCCGAATCAGGAGTCAGGCATGAAGCAGAAGCGTGGCGTTCTTGTCTCATGGGTCGCAGTCAACAACGACCCTTATGAGAGAGAAAGAGGCGGATCTTCCTATCGGGTCGTCAATAGCCTAAAGGTCATGGGGCCAACGCTAACGCTTCTTTGTGATCCCGATTCCCCGTACCGACAGTCGATAGGTGACGTTGTGCTTCTACAACGCACGGGCGAAACACAGGGAGACCGGGAGACACGGGCTGCGCGCGAGACAGTTGCTGAGATACGGAAGCTGTGCGAGGGGGTTAGCGTACGCACGCGCGGATGGAAGGGCGACGATCCTACGGATCACGCGGCGATTTTCGAATTCCTGCAGAAGACTGTGCCGGCCCTTAGAGATGACTATCCAGGCCGCAATCTTGTGATTCATGTCAGCCCTGGGACGCCATCCATGCACACACTCTGGGTTCTCATGGGCGAAACGGGAATGATCGAGCAACCGTTCGAACTCGTTAAGTCTTACAGGGCTTCGGAACGACGCGGCCGCCCTCCTGTAGTGCCAGTCCATCTTGGCATCGACACATTCTTCAAAGCATACCAAGCTGCGCAACCGCGCCTTGTGGCCGAGGAGACAGAGCAAGTCTTCTGGGATCCTAAGCTCTTCAAGTCAGAGTTATTGAAATCAACGTTCTCAGAGGCGTCGCGCTTCGCCCGGGTACGCGTTCCTGTGCTGATTCTTGGTGAGCGTGGTACAGGGAAGACAACCTTGGCATCCTGGATGCGCGTGAACAGCCCATTCCGAAAGGCCGGGAACGATAGCAGTTGGCCCGCCGTCCCGTGTGGACAGTACAACCCCGAAACGATGCGCGCTGAACTGTTCGGGTACAGAAAGGGAGCCTTTACGGGCGCGACGGACAGCAGAGAAGGCCTGCTCGCCGCGGCGGATGGCGATACGCTCTTTCTTGATGAGATTGGGGACGTTTCCAGAGATGTGCAGCGCCTGCTGATCAAGGCGGTTGAGGAGAACACCTACTCCCCGCTGGGATCGACCAAGTCCATCAAGAGCACTTTCCGCCTCATCACTGCCACCAATCGAGCCCTGCCCGAGCTACGCAAGATCCTCGACCCCGACTTCCTCGACCGGATCAGCCTCCTGAAAATCGAGATGCCTTCGCTGCGAGACATCCGGGATGACACCCCTTGGCTTTGGCGCCAGGTTTTGGCGCACGCCATACAGCGGTCCGGCGTAAAGCCCGATGACAAGCGAGTCAAGGAGGTGTCTCCAAGCGTTGTTCAAGCACTCCAGTCGCACCCCTTACCAGGAAACCTGCGTGATCTGTTCAGGGTCGCCTATAGACTGATTGCGGGGGCAGCAGACGTCGATGTCACTCTGCCTAGCTCAGCCCTGAGCGCATATGCGCTGGCCGGGCTAAGCCAAGACGCCGAATCGCTGGACACGGATCTGCCTGATGCCGTATTGCGTCGCTACCTGCAGCGCAAACCGCTGGATTCCTTGCTCATTCCAGGAAGAAGACTTGAGACAGGCGCCGTTTTCAAACACCTGAAGGCCTACCTGGCTGGCGAAATACGTAGATGCGCCAGGCTGTCTGGAGTTGATGGTTCGGATCTGTGCGATGTGGCCGATAGAACACTGAGAGATTGGAGCAAGTAATGGCAATAATCCGCCTATCAATGGCAGATACCAGCCGTTCCGATCACGAGCGCATCGGCTCCAATTCGGACATCTACGCGCTGCATCTATCTCATTACCAACCTCTTGCAGCACACAGCGATCTATCTCTCCACTACTTGGCATGCGTCTTGCAATTACCCTCCGACAGAAAGAAGGAGGTAGGACACAATGCAAGCGAACAGGAACATGGCGGCGACGGTGAGGTTGAGTTCAGGCTATCGGATGACAGACCATGCTTGGAGGAGAATGACATCCCGAGGTCTTGGGTCCCGGGCCATCGATGCAGCACTGGCGTACGGTCGCACCGTGCATACGCGAGGCGCCGAAATTCATGTCATTGGGAACAAGGAAGTAGATGCGTACGAGGCGCAGGGGGTCAATCTTCGTCCGTACTCTGGCCTTCAGGTTGTTTGCTGCCCCAGCGATGGCATAGTGATGACAGTCTATCGCAACCGAGATCTTCGCGGTCTGCGCCCCAAGCGCCGTGGCCACCAGAAATGGAACTGAATGAAAGCACAAGGAGTTGACAAGCCATGAGTAAGCTCAAGGAATTCACGACACCTCACGCCAGGCCCTTGCCCGTTATATTGCTTGCGGATGTGAGCGGCAGTATGGCCGCCGATGGGAAGATCGATAGCATGAACGATGCTATTTCTGAGATGCTCCGAACGTTTTCCGAAGAAGACGACACGCGTGCAGAGATTCATGTAGCCGTAATCATATTCGGCGGGGCTTCCGCGGAATTGCACATGCCTCTGATTCCGGCCCGAGAAGCCTTGTGGGAGCCACTGGCTGCAACGGGCAAGACTCCCTTGGGGAGCGCGCTTCAACTTGCCATGGGGCTAATCGAGGACCGCAACCGCATACCCAGCCGTTCGTATAGGCCATCGCTGATTCTTATCTCGGATGGCAAGCCAACCGACGCTTGGAAGATGAGCCTGAAGGCACTTCTTGATTCTGAGCGCGCCTCTAAGGCTGACCGCTTTGCAATGGGCATTGGCGATGATGCGGAGCAGGCGGTCTTGGAGACGTTTCTGGCCGACAACGGGTCGTCCGTCTTTGCCGCGCATGATGCCAGGCAAATGAGGCACTTCTTTCGATGGGTAACCATGAGCGTCACCTCACGGTCGAGGAGCGTGAATCCGGACAGCATCCTGAGTGTCGATCCCAGTGATGTTGACGATTTCGATTTCTAGAAGGCAACCATGATGCGAAACGGATGCGACATCTATGGAGCGTCGGTCAGGGGGCCGCTGCACATCAGCAGCAGGGCTCCGAATCAAGACGCATGGCGAGGCGGCCAACTGGCAGCGGCGTCCTACATCACTGTGTGCGATGGGTTGGGATCCTGCAAGCACGCGAAGGAGGGCGCACGCCTTGCCTGCGCCGCTGTTCACAAAGCGGTATCCTCAGATCGATGCCACAAGCCGCTCTCCGGCCAAGAACTTGCACAACAGATTCATTCCAACTGGATGTCGTCAATAGGCTCACTCGATGCCCGGGATTTTGCCACAACGTGCTTGTTCGCGACACGGGAAGAGTCCGGCCGTGTCATTGCTGGTGGAATCGGCGATGGAATGGCACTGGTCGCTCTCCGGGGCGGCCGGGGTGAGGCGGTCGTGGGATCGCGCAATGCGTCTGTCTCGCATGAAACGCACGCGCTGACTGCGCAGTTTGATTGCCGTCAATGGGTACTCCGAGACTATCCAGCAAAACCACCAATTAAGACTGTTGCCTTGGTCACCGATGGGATCTCCGACGATCTGCGCACCGATACGCTGCCTGAATTTCTCGCCTGGCTCGACAGCGAAATAGCTCCTCTGACACCTAAGAAGCGATGGCGGCTGCTGGCGGCTGAGTTGCGCAACTGGCCCACGGCAAACCACTTGGATGACAAGACCATAGCGATTATGCGCGTTGGGACAAGACCCCGGAGGAATAGATGACTTCGAGGAAGCAGGTAGTGGACACCAACGGGGTACGTTATGTACTCACTCGACAGCTTGGTCGAGGGGGGCAAGGCGTTGTCATGGAGGTGAAGGGCGGCAAGCTAGCCGCGAAGATCGTTTTTGACAGACGCCCCTCGCGAAGGGAAGAGCTGCGAAATCAACTAACATACGTCAAGCGCCTCCCCATCAGTGATCTACCGATCGCAAAGCCTCTGCGCATGTTGCGAACTCCTGACGTCGGGTATGTGATGGAGTTGATTACCGGCATGGTTCCGCTCAGGGATCTCGCGCACCCTCCCAAGGACTGCAAGTCACTTGCGGAATGGTACATCTCAGGCGGAGGGCTTAGGCGGCGCCTTCGAATCTTGGCTCGGATGGCTGATGCGCTTGCCCGACTCCACGGTAAGGGCTTGGTGTATGGGGATCCGTCCACACACAACATACTTGTCTCAGAAGCGGTGGATGCCTCCGAAGTCTATCTCATCGACGCAGACAACATCCGATCACGTTCTGACCGAGTTGGGTCGACGATCTATACTCCCGGCTTCGGTGCGCCAGAACTTCTCGATGGGAGTAGCGGAGTCACGACGTTAACGGATGCCCATGCATTCGCAGTTATCGTATTTCAAGTCCTGGCACTGACTCATCCACTCATGGGCGACAGTGTTGTTGACGGCAGCCCGGAACTAGAGGCCCAGGCATTGCTTGGTGAACTCCCATGGGTAGATGATGAAGTGAGCGACACCAACAGGTCCAGCTATGGAGTCCCAAGGGATATGGTCTTTTCCGATCGACTTCGCGATCTCTGCTCTCGGACCTTTGCGTCCGGGCTTCGCACGCCCAAAGACCGCCCGGGAATCGCGGAATGGGCGGAGCGTCTGCTTTGGGCCGCAGATGCCACCCTCTCCTGTGCGAGCTGCAAGGGCACCTTCTACTTCAATGCCGAAGCTTGTCCATGGTGTGATGAGCTTCCACCAGCCTATGTCATGAGTCGCATTGCTGTGCTGTCTCCTGAAGGAAAGCAGCTTCGCAAGGATCTCGATGACGAAGGCCGTGCAGCAGGTCAGAAACCAACCCGTACGATTGGCGGCTTCATCGTTGGTGCCGACGAGTCCATCTGCCTGACTCAGCGGCACGTAACGGGGACGTCAGGGCCTGACGCAGGCCTTCAAGAACTCACGATCGCCTACTCAAAGGGCCGACTCAGCATTTCGAGTAACTCAAACGAGACCTACACGCTGACACATGCGTCGCGGAAACGCAGTGAGAAGATCGATCACCGGATTCGGACCATACAGATTCAGGAAGGGGCTTGCCCGTGGGTCTTGCATCTTGGGCCACCTGACAAGGTCCACAGAGTTGTTACCTTCCACGGACAGAAAGGGACTCGCCCATGAATGTTGCCGGTATTCAGCAGGGGGCCTTGACGTCTCTTGAACTGCAGCCTGTTGGCGGCAAGACGTTCGAGGCGGAACTCACGACTAAGACAGAAGCAAGCCTAGTCTATTCCGACGTCACCGACGACATAGTCCTTCGCGTTGGCGCGAGAGCATGGAGCATTGCCGGGACAGACAAGAGACACCAAGAGGAGTTAGATTCGATCGCCGACCGGAATCTTCCACGCCTGTCCTGGTTAGTTTCACGATATCCCAAGCAGGGCGATACGACGCGGGTAGTCATAAACGTACATGAATTCCCGCTTATGATGAGTTGGCCTGAGGCCCTGGAAGTTGGTGTTGACGAGAAGATGGTTGACTCTGTCCGGCAGAAGAACCCGGAGGTCGCCAACGTCGCTCAAGTTACCGAATGGCTCTCGGAAATGTCGGTAATAGAGCCCGGACCAGGCAATAGTCTGACGCGACTACTCATCTCAAGCGGGCCGGAACCGAGGCAGGGAATACGTTCGGCGTTTCGAATCCATGGGCGGGGGTACGCCATTGACATTATGCGTTCCGCAGATGATCGAATGCTTGCCACGAGGATTGTCGGAGCACGGCGAAATGTCTCGCTCAACGAACGACGTCCTGTCTTCCTCGTCAACGGCACGTTTCGTTTCGTTGATGCAACGGTTGCCGGGCAGTTCCGCGGGGTAGCTAGGACGCAGCTCGACCAGCTGGTGGCTGGTGCAGGCAGTTACTTGGGGATCTGGAGCGAGTATAACAAGTTGGAGCAGGAGAGCATCCTGGGGCGAGCCCGGTCTTTCGGTTGGCTTCGTTACGATCGCGCGAAGCGTCTGCCGGATGGAACGTGGCGCTTCCAGGTGTCCGAATCCGCAGACACAGAGTCTGCTTTCGAGTATTTGGAAACAAGTGAAAGCGTGGATCTGGAAGCGGCCAAAACAATCCCGCCTGAACTGGAAGGTCATTCCCTGGAGGAACGCGAGGCAGAGCCCACCCGCAACACGTTTGTGGGCGAATGCACAGCCCATGGAGTCAGGGAAAAGACTGTCGACATCTTACCTCCTCTTGATCAGGAATCCGTGCCTCCGGATAAAGGCTACGTCTTCGTCAGTTTGACTGGCGACAGGAAGCGCCTCGCTCGGCGTGAGATTGCTCAGCAGAGGATTGCGAAAGCGGAATGTGAGATGCCCCAGCTGGGGCTGTTGCTTGAGGGCGCCTCTGTTCCCATCCGCAGGCGCAAACACTGGAAGCCGCTGACCCCAGCCATTCGACGCGCATTTAGGGATGACCCCACCGCCAAGCAAATCGCGGCAATTGATATAGCGCTGAACACACCCGACATTGCTCTGATCCAAGGACCGCCTGGTACGGGAAAGACCAAGATCATCTCAGCCCTGCAGAACAGATTGGCTGAGATTGCCGATGAGACTCAAGGCCTCTGCGGTCAGACCCTTCTCACAAGTTACCAACATTTCGCGGTGGAGCATGCAGCGGGAAAGACATCCGTCATGGGATTGCCGGCGATGAAGATCGGGCGCCGACGGGGACAGTCGGGAGAGTCTGCAGCCTTCGAGAGATGGCGAAGAGAACGGGTTGAGGAGGTCCGTAGTGAATTGGCATCGCTACCGCAAGAGCCTCTACTGGCGATAGTTCGTCGTGTTAGGCGTATAGCGAGCGCTTATGTGACCGCGCTTCGCCCCGATGATAACCCTGTCGCCATTCTTGCATCCGTGGAGAGTGAGGTCCGCGAATTGGTGAGCCCTGCACTCCGCGACCGCTTTGTCGCCACACGGCAGAACATCCTTCGCGAAATCGATCCCGGCCGACGGGATACGAACGGCACCTCAACTCTTGTCTTGAAGGCAGTACGCTCTCTGCGCAGTGATGCAGTTGCTTTCCTGGATGACGGACCACACATGGCAGGTAAAGTCATACGGCGGCTTGCCGGCTCTGGAATTGCAACGAAAGAAGAAATGGAGCTTCTTTCTAGAGCAGAGGATTGGGAACAAGAGGAGGCACCCGAGTTTCTGCCTGATCTTGCAGCACTGCGAGAGCAACTCCTAGATCGGCTGACCCCTGACGAGAGACCAGCTGGCTCGCCTGGCGTCAATGCAGAGTTGGAGTCTCTTCTTGCCGACACAGTCGACTGTTTGCACCAAAAGGCGCGAGATTCGGTGACAGGGAAAACTGGGGTATTGTCCGAGTTCCTTGAAGACCTGGAGTACGACGCTCCGCGCCTACAAGATGCTGTACGGAAATACACCGCGGTACTCGCTGCAACGTGTCAACAGGCTGCCAGTTACCGAATGAGCGAATTGAAGCCCGATGGTGTCGCTTTTGGCAATGTGTTGGTCGATGAGGCAGCACGAGCCAACCCGCTCGACCTGTTCATCCCCATGGCTATGGCAGAGCACCGCGTGATCCTGGTTGGAGACCACCGCCAACTTCCTCATATCCTTGAGCCTGAAATTGAGAGGCAGCTGGAGGGGTCTGTTGCCGATGCAACGAGAGACGCGCTCAAGAAGAGTCTTTTTCAGAGACTGTTCGAGGCAATGAAAGCCCGAGAGGAACAGGACGGGATTCGCAGGACGGTCACTCTTGACGTGCAGTATCGGATGCACCCGCTCCTTGGGGATTTCGTCAGCCGCACGTTCTACGACCCCTACGGCGAACAGTTCACATCTGGCCTCGATGCCGAGAACTTCGGACACGATCTCCCAGGCTACGAGGGGGCCGTAGCGGCATGGATCGATGTACCCCGCCGAATGGGCCTCGAAGGTGGCGGATGGAGCAAACGACGCACGCCCGAGGCGCGAGCTGTGGCAAAGGAACTGAAACGGCTTATGGAAGCCAGGCCCGATTTGAGCTTCGGTGTGATTAGCTTCTACAGTGCGCAAGTTACCGAGATTCTTCGGGAGATGCAGCGGCTGGGAATGGCCGAAACCCTTGAGGACGGTTCGCTGCAAGTGGCTTCAGCCTGGAGACAAACCAACGACGAGGAGGGCCGTCTCGAAGAACGGCTGCTTGTAGGTAGCGTTGACGCTTTCCAAGGTAAGGAATTCGATGTTGTCTTTCTTTCAATGACACGCTGCAACGACATCGAACCATCGGATCAGAAGCGTCTCCGGCGCAAGTATGGGCATCTTATGCTCGAGAATCGTCTCTGTGTTGCGCTTAGTCGCCAGCGAAGGCTTCTCGTCGTAGCCGGCGACACCGGGATGTTAGCCCACCCTCAGGCCCCGGAGCACGTCCGTGGCTTGGTCTCGTTCCACGAAATGTGCGGAGGGAAAAATGGCACCATCATTTAGGCGAGACACGCCAGTTCTTCTGTTCAGTCCTAGGTCTCATGCAAATCCTGGGCCGTTCAGGGACCGAGCCTATACTCTATGGCCAGCACTTGCCTATCGCGTAGTCGCCCCGAGGGTGGCCGAGCATCAGATTGACATCCTACAGAAGGCTGTGCTGGGTCTGTGCCGAGCGGGTCAGACACGAGCGGATGACATCGGTGCACTCCTGCATCTCAGCGGCGATCTGGTTGTTCATATCCTGAAACAGCTTCTTGCGCTAACGCTGATCGACTCCCAAGGCAACCTAACCACGGAAGGACTTGCGGTTCTGCAAGACGAGTTGATTGGGGAAGAGGATCTCGTTGCGGGCTATGTCTTCCAGGACCCGTGGACTGGAGAGCTTTGGCCACGCTTTGTTGAGCAGCTTGAATATGCGGATACGGTCTACGGTGAAAATGGCTACCCCAGGCTTCGCTTCGGCACAACAGGCAGGCCGTCAACAACAGGCGCATTCATGGTCTTTCCTGAATCCACAAATGAATCTGTCACGCCCGACGCCTATCAAATACTGGGTGCGCTCTCACGGTCACGCAGGGCACTTGACCGTGCAGGGTCTGTCGAGTTCTTCGAGGACGAAGAAGACAACGGCGTCACGGTCGTATCCTCGCGTCTTGAGAAAGTGTCCTTGGTTGACGACTTGCCGCTGCCCGTCTACCTGACCACGTTCCTGTACGTC
>CAZLTD010000172.1:0-9226 GCA_964562385.1 uncultured Desulfobacula sp. | reverse complement strand
TGCCAAATTATAAATCGGGCCTCATGTACAGTCGTACACTCCGGTTTCAGAATTTCTTGCGCCTTGCATATGGGCAACTTTTCGTCCAAACAAAATGTTATGATAAATCTTTATTCCTGTAATTTTTCTTTTCAAATTCGTCTCAGTTCTAAGAATTTGAGTTCAAACAGCCTCGATGTTAAAAATTCGATTTTTGAGATTAATTCAAGGCGCCCAAATTGTTTTACCCGGAGGGATACTGGAAGTATCTCGAGGATTAAAACCATGTGGGCAACGCAGAAGTAACTCAAAAGGCGAATTCGTTATTACCCACTAACACTTCACAACCTTAACTTTCCGCCCTATCCACTCAGGCGGCAGATAAACCCGCCCGCTGTTGCCGCTGGAATTGACTGTTTTTTCTATCATTTCATCCCCATAGATCTCGAACTTGACTTTGTCACGCAGGGAGGGTCCGTACGCTTTTTCCATTTTTCCTTTGTCAATTGCCATGATATGTCAATCTCCTTATTCCAAATGATTTCCCAAAGGCATCATTCAGCTATAATTTAAATACTTATTAGATACATAACAGCTACATGTCAAGAACTAATTTTTTGCATTTTTAGGTGAATAGGTCATCTAACACTAATATACTCCCATAAAAATTGCTTTTAAACTAATTAGGATTCAAGATAGTTAAGAAGATATTGAAAAATCATTATGGTTGATATATCAACTTTATGAATATTTACCTGAATCCCCTTATAACGCGTACATACCCGGCAATAGCCAAGACTTGTCCATTTTATATATAGCTATTCCATAACCGCAATATAGCTTAACACCCACCGCCCTCCGCTCGCATACCCACTTTTCAACCCAACAAGGCAAAATGTAAATAGTTGATATATCAACGAGTTATCAATTTGTTTTTATGCTCAACATCGAACTTTTTGCTTGACATGGTTTCTTATCTTTAAATATAGTGGCTGAACTTAGCTGACATATAGTTACATTGTGACACTAAATATTTCAGCACCATGAAAGGAGGTGAGATCGGGCAGCAAATAGATACTTGATGTGTCACCATTTTAGAATCAGGGTCCCAAGATAGCTTTACGGCTCCATGACAAACACTTTTAGGAGGTCAACAAGATGAAGAGAATTACATTTTTTTCTTTTTTGGTAGTTTGTATCAGCGCACTGTTTGCATTCAATGCAAGCGCTAAAACCCAACTCACTTACGCAAACTTTTTCCCCCCCCCAGCATGGTCAAAGCAAACTGGCCGAAAGCTGGTGTAAAGAAGTCGAAAAAAGAACCAACGGTGAAATTTCACTCAAATACTATCCTTCAAGCACACTTTTAAATCCCGACACCATGTATGACGGCGTCGTCAACGGAATCGCCGATGTGGGATTTGCAGTACTGGCATACAGCCGCGGCCGTTTTACTGTAGCAGCCGGCATCGATCTTCCACTGGGTTACACCAGTGGTGTCCAGGCAACAAAAGTCGCCAACGCTGTTCTGGCCAAATTTTCACCCAAAGAATTCAATGACACACAGATCATGTATCTCCATGCACATGGACCAGGTGTCCTGCATACTGCAGACAAAGAAGTTGCAACACTTGCCGATCTTAAAGGCTTGAAGGTCAGAGGCACCGGCACCAGCGGCTTGATTGTCAACGCACTGGGCGGATCTGCTGTTGGTAAAAGCATGAGAGAAAGTTACACCATGCTTCAAAAAGGCGTTGTAGACGGCTCTTTGCATCCACTGGAAGCCAACAAAGGCTGGAAATTGGGCGAAGTTGTTCACTATGCGACAAAGAGCGCTGCCACTTCCTATACAACAACATTTGCCGTTTTCATGAGCAAATCCAAATGGGCCAAACTGACCCCTGCACAGCAGAAAACCATCCAGGAAATTAATGCTGAATGGTCTGTTAAACATGGCGAAGTTTGGGACAGTGATGATGTTGCCGGTACGGAGTTCTTTAAATCCAAAGGCGGAAAAATTGTTGAACTGTCTGCTGATGAAGCAAGCAAATGGGAAAAATCCGTTGCACCTGTTGTTGACAGCTACATTAAAAAAGCCGGATCCAAAGGGGTCGATGGCAAAGCTGTTGTTGAGTTCATCAAAGCCAACATGTAAATTATGCTGATTTGAACAGACAGCTGGTTGTTTGACTTTATCCGGCTGTCTGTTTGAAATTATTCTTTAGCAGGATAGGTTTTGGACATTATTTTTAAAAGCACCAGCATTGGATAAATTATCCGAGTTTTGCAATGATCAGGTATAATTAATACCTGGTTTATCCCTGGATTATACCTCTTGTTGAGTTTCATATTTAAACGATAAAGTATAGCCGTTTGGCCTGGGACTGACATCACAGCTTCGGATATTGAGCAGACACTAAATAATGGTTTCAGACTTAAGGCTGAAAAAGAAGTGAAGAACCCCAATTAACCATTTATGAACAGGTAGTTTTTATGACAACTCTTTTTAAAGCGCTGGACAAATTTTCCAATTTTTTAAAAATCATTGGTCTTATAGCGCTGACCTGCATGATGATGTTGACTGTTGTTGACGTTATCGGCCGATATTTTAAACACCCTATATTCGGATCGGTTGAGCTGGTTGGTTTTTTTGCAACCATTGTCGTGGCAACAGCCCTGCCGTACACCTATAAGATGGAGGGTCATGTCGGTGTGGAGATTCTGGTTCGACTGCTGTCCCAGAAAACACAGCTGATCATCGATATTATTACCCGGTTATTAAGCCTGGCGCTCTTTGTAATCATCACGTGGCAAATGTTTGTTTATGCCCATGACATTAAAATATCCGGTGAAGTCTCAATGAATATGGAGTTCCCGCTGCACTATATTGTATATCTGCTTGCCTTCGGACTGCTATCCTTCTCTGTCACGATTGTTGAGATGATTATTAAGAACATTAAAGAAATAAGTGAGTTAAAAACAAAATGAGTCCAGCTATTATTGGTATAATCGGCATTGTCATCATGATTCTCATGTTTCTGACACGAATGCCTGTGGCGTTTGTCATGGGTATTGTAGGGTTTGTTGGATTCAGCACGGTCATAAACTATCATGCCGGACTGGCATTGCTGTCGCGTAATATCTACGAGGTGTTCGGGTCCTACGATCTTACCACCATTCCGCTGTTTATTCTCATGGGACAGCTTGGATTTAATTCCGGGATCAGCAAACGGCTTTATGATGCGGGATATAAATTTTTAGGCAGCACCCGCGGCGGTCTTGCCATGGCAACGGTATCCGCCTGCACCGCCTTTGGAGCGGTCTGCGGCTCAAGCCCTGCCACAGCGGCCACCATGGCCACAGTGGGCCTGCCCGAGATGAAACGATACAACTACGACGATGAACTGGCCACAGGTTCCGTGGCATCCGGCGGCGGCATCGGCATGATCATGCCGCCCAGTGTTGTTTTAATCATCTACGGCATCCTGACGGAACAATCCATCGGCGCCCTGTTTGTTGCCGGTATTTTCCCCGCCCTTTTAGTGACGCTGCTGTTTATAATCTCAATTTACATCCGATGCCGGCGCAACCCGGAACAGGGCCCTCCGGGAGAAAAGTTCACCTGGGGTGAAAAGCTCAAAGCATTGATGGGCCTTGGCGAAACCCTGGCCGTATTCATCCTTGTTATCGGCGGTATTTTCATCGGACTGTTCACACCCACCGAGGCTGCGGCCATCGGTGCCTTTGGTGTCCTGATGATTGCCGTTATACGGCGGCAGATCACCTGGGAAGGATTTATCAAGTCCCTGAGAGAAACCTTAAGAACATCGTGCATGGTCATGATGCTGATCGCCGGCGCCGTGATTTTCGGCAAGTTCCTGGCTGTTACCCGGATTCCCTTTGAAATTGCGGGCTGGGTCAGCGAACTGAACATGGCGCCCTATCTGGTTCTGGGTGTGGTCATCATGATCTACTTTTTCGGCGGCTGTTTCATGGATGCCCTGGCGTTTGTGACACTGACAGTGCCGATTTTTTACCCGGTGGTCATGGAACTTGGATACGATCCCATCTGGTTCGGCGTTATCATCGTCATGGTAACCGAAATGGGGGTTATCACCCCGCCGGTGGGCATAAATGTGTATGTGGTCTACGGGGTGGCCAAAAATGTACTTGAAAATGAGATACCCTTAGAAAAGATTTTCAAGGGCATTTTCCCGTTCCTGATTGCCGTTATTATCGGGGTAATCATTTTAATCATGTTCCCGAAAATCATCCTCTACCTGCCCAACCTGATGTACTGACATAAAAGTTTAAAGGCAGGGCCAACACCTTGCTCCGACTTTGACATATTAAAACAAAAATCCCCCTGCCGGGTCCGGCAGGGGGATTTTTGTTTTCACCTTTGTGCGGTTTCCACACTGTTTTTTCTGCTGCCCGGCTGTCACATCCCTGCTTTTGCGGGTGAACCTATTGGGCATATCCGCCGGGTATGGCCTGGATTGCCAGGGCCTGTCACCCATTCGTTGCGATACAGATTTCTTCATACCATTTCAAAATCATCGGCTGACACCAAGCTTGCTAATAAAGCTACTATTATATATACAATCATTGTTTAAACCATGGTTGCTGATAACGAAAATATTAAAGGAAAAACCATTGCATCAATTTGATTTCATTCTGATCGGCGGCGGTATCGTGGGGGTGGCCACGGCACTGGAAATGCAAAACAGACACCCCGATGCCCGTATTGTTCTCATCGAAAAAGAGCCCGGATTCGCCGCCCACCAGACCGGCCACAACTCAGGGGTGGTGCATGCCGGTGTTTATTATCAGCCCGGCAGCCTTAAGGCTGAATTCTGCAGGCAGGGGGCTGACCTGACCCGGCAATTTTGCAAAGAACACAACCTGCCGTATCGCAGGACCGGCAAACTGCTGGTGGCCACCAGCCCGCTTGAATATAAAAGGATGCAGGCCCTTGAAAAACGCTGCCAAAAAAACCGGATCAAGACCCAGGCCATTGACCGGGCCATGCTTAAAAAAATGGAGCCTGATATCACAGGTCTTGGCGCATTGCTGGTACCGGCAACCGCCATTACCGATTTTAAAAGAATCACCCAAAAGATGGCAGACCTGTTTTTGGCCGCCGGGGGAGTTGTAAAAAACGGCAGGGCCGTCACCGGCATCAGTGAAGATAAAAATGGGGTGACCGTCTGCCTTGGCAGTCAAAACCTGACCGGCAAATACCTGATTGCCTGTGCAGGTCTTGGCGCCGACCGGGTGGCCCGGATGGCCGGTATTGATATCGATTTTATGATCATCCCTTTCAGGGGGGAATACTACCAGCTTCCCAAAACCCATGCCAATATTGTAAAGAGGCTTATCTACCCGATCCCGGACCCTGATCTGCCTTTTTTGGGCGTCCATCTCACACCGATGATCGACGGCAAGGTGACTGTGGGGCCCAATGCGGTCTTAGGATTCAAGCGGGAAGGATACGGATCGGTCAATATCAGCCTTAAAGACTGTCTTGAGATGATCCGCTTCCCCGGATTCTGGAAGGTGATGAAAAACAATTTTATGTCCGGTCTGCTTGAGACCCTTGATTCCAACTTTAAACCCGGCTATCTCAAACGTATCCAAAAATACTGTCCCAGCCTGGCCTTAAAAGATCTTAAACCATATCCCGCCGGAATCCGGGCCCAGGCCGTAAAAAAAGACGGGTCCCTGGTGCATGATTTTTTGTTTGCAAACAGCCCGCGAACCTTTCACGTGTGCAATGCACCATCCCCTGCGGCCACGTCTGCCATTCCCATCAGCCGGTATATATGTGACCGGGCAAAAAAGAACTTCAAACTATAAATCCAGGGACTATTGCAGGCAGGACGAGAATTGGGAGCATAACTTTCCATCGCTTATCCTCCCTATTGTTGGTATTGACCAACCATCGGAAATTGTTTAAGATTCTACAGCGTCTGAATCCGATGATACATAAAAAATGAAAATGAGAGGAAAAATGGCTGTTTCCCATTCTGGAGATATCTATGAAGAAAAAATTGACAAACTAATTCATTTCTATCGCGGCAGGCTCCACCTTAAAGGTTCTGAATTCAAAATTCTGTCAGATATTGCAGATGATGCTGAAAAAATGATTTTTTTTCTTGAAACTAAGAAAGAGTTGCTGATCAGAAAATTGAAACAGAAAAGCCTATATTCTGATCCTTCTAAAATCAACGGATTTGTGTTGTACAAAGCCCGATACTCAGAAATAGATATTGGGTAAACCAAGTCTTTCTAAACAATTCCCAGCCAGAATGTGTAGGTCAGTGCGGATAAAAGGGTGGAAAATGAGATAGCAGCGCCACCCAGGTCCGGATCGCCGCCGATCTCCTTGGCCATAACATAGGTCATAGTGGCAGACGGTGCCGCAAGAATGATGAGACCCGGTAAATACTCGGCCCGATCTATTGGCAACGCGAAAAAGAAAGCCAACGCCCCTGCCGGCATCACTATCAGTTTTAAAAAACTTGACATAAGGACCGGTTTGATTCTGGATGCAAACTGCTCGAACGACAACGTCGCCCCTATGATTAAAAGGGCCAGGGGCAGTGCCATACTCTTAACGATGGAAAGTGACCGATCAATCACCACAGGGATTTCAACATTCAATAAAGAGACAGCGATCCCTGCAATGGCGGAAAGGATGACCGGGTTGCCCACGGCCTTCTTAATTGCCTTCCAGAAAGAAACGGCCTCGGAGTGTTTGCTGTAATATTGCAGAATCAGTATGGCCAGGATGTTCTGTAGAATCATGACAAAACTTGCAATAATCGCCCCTTTGGCCAGCCCAGTTTCTCCTAAATAGTAAAACACGATGGCAAAACCGATATACCCTAGATTCCCATGAAACGCGCACTGGATAAAACTGCCGTAGGAGCCTTTTGGGACATCCGCTGTCCGCCTGACAGCTCAGGCAATACAGGCTGCCACCAAAACCATGCCCATGGATATAAGGATTACCCTAATATTCATATGGGTCCGAAGATCGGTTTTGGCAATGGCCGAAAACACCATGGCGGGAATGGCAAAATAATAGACCAGCCGGTTAGCCGGATTGATGAACTCAGGCAACAGGAACCCCTTCTGCCTGGCGAAAAGGCCGATGAAGATAACGATAAAAACCGGAATAATGGTTGTCAGAATATCCATCAGGATACCCTTGTATGCTGCCACCAGCCGATGGTGGTGCCCACCCTTTCAAATTGGATATTCTCTTTGATTTCAATCTGCCTGATCCAGTCGGCCAGGCCCGAGGCATGGTGGATAATCAAGGGGGTGCTGTGGTTGGGCAAAATATCCATGGCAAGCTGGTACATGTCAATGGTCCGGTTAATTTCCCGGGAAATATCAGGCGTATCCCACGGGGTCGGATGGATAAACCCGTGGTTGGCCCCCTCTTCTTTAAGATATCCAAAATGGTAAGGAAATTTGGGCTTCAGATCCCGGATCGCTTTAATGGTATCCAGGTTCATCTGCCGGGTCACCCCCTTGTTCAGATTTTTTAAAATAATATCGTCAAAGGATTCAAACCCGATGGAGGCCAAAAGGATCCGGATGTTTTTCTGCCTGGCAGATTCAAGGGTTTTCTCTAAGGTTCCAAGCCCTTTTAAAAAATAGTCCGCCCGCATGGTCAGGTTGATCTGGGACAGTTCAATGCCGCTACTGTGGGCCAGTTCCATCACCCGTTCAAGTTTTGGCAACGGGCTTTCGTTGATTAGCTCAAACGCCACCTTGCTGCCGTCGTTCTGTTCGGGAAGACAGGCCATCTGGGATTTTATGGCCTTTTCGCCCAGCGCGCCCATATACCCTTTGTCCTGTGCCACATCGCAGAAACTGCACCCTTTTTGGGCGATGGTCACACTTTTCGTCCCTGTCTCATTGGCAAGATCCGCAGGATAATCTATCTGCAATTGTCTTTCTTTGGCTGCATGGGGGCATCCGATCTGCTGGAGCACCTGACCGCAGGTGATCGGCATCTGCGCAAAGGATCTTCCCTTTAACCTGTAAATATTGGTCCAGTCAACCCGGGACAGCCACTGGTCTTCCCATGCGGCAGGAGGATTCTGAATTATTTGCCCTTCATCATTTCTGTGCAAAACACCATCAAATCCTGAAAGGCCGGCCTCAAATCCGGTGTCAAGGATGGGTAGAATCTGCTGGGCAGGGCCGTGCAACGCAAAGGTGAATTTGTCGGACAATCCTTTAAACCGGTGGTCAAACCGGTCACAGTCAATCTCCCCTTTAAAATCGGCATTGGCCTGGGGACCTGCCAGGATGGTGACTGCCCCCTTACCTTTTAGCTGCCCTGCCAGATCAAACAGATCCGGTCTTCCGCCAAGGGTTGAAAACCCGATGACCATACGGCTTCCATTAAAGTGGTTTTCAAGGGCTGTGGCCAGATCTGTTTGATCATCTTCATTGGTAACGCCAAGGACAATGGCCTCATAATCACTATTCTCAGATATTATGGTGGCTGCCATCTGGGGGCCGAGAAGTCCGTAGGACTCCCCTTTAAAGTATCCGGTGATAATGACAAATTTCTGATTTAAATTCATTTTTCCTTTCCGCAAAAAAAAACACGCTCCAGTAAAATACCGGAACGTGCATTATAAACTATCTGGCTGCCTTATAAAAGAATTAGCCCGGATTTTAAGATATCTTCTATCCGTCGGCCTTTGGAAATGCATTGGAACCGGTTCCGGGACGATTTTTCCTGAATCCGGGCCGCCTTCTTAAAAGCGTTTCAAAAGCGCTGCATTTGCCGCCGTTCATACCGCCGGAGCAGTGATCCATTCCGCTTTGACCGTTCGATTTGGAAGCCTCCCAACTGCCGAACCGGTTAAATCCGGTCATGTCATAGATCCGCCGTTTCCCTTCATCACTTAAAACCGCATATGCTTCCCCGATCAGTTTGAATTGGATTTCAGCCCCCTTCTCGCTGTTGACATCGGGATGAAACTGCTTGGCCAGTTTCCGGTAAGCCTTTTTTATCTGTTCATCCGTTGCATTGCACCTGACCTTCAGGGTTTCGTAATAACCTTGCGAACGCATGATTTCTAATCAACTACCGGCCGTGGCAGCACTTTCGCCCTTTCTGCAATTTCAGGCACCCTGTGCTCCCATTCAATGGCCATCAGATGGACACCGGCCACACCTTCCATCTCTTTGAATTCTTCGATCTGTTCCAGGG
>CAZLTD010000171.1:0-9326 GCA_964562385.1 uncultured Desulfobacula sp. | reverse complement strand
AGGGGTCAAAATTGGGCGCTGACAGGGGGTCATTTTTCGACGCTGATTGACAATAAACACCAGAATGTTAGAGCTGAAAGACAAAATTTTGACCCTGTGGGCCATTATTCCAGGCCGGATGTATTCCAGCTAAAACTCAACAGACAGCGTCAGAAAACTATACAGATAATTGATTCAGATGACATTTAGCCGGAAATAACTTCAAAAAAGCCCGTGCTATTTTTTCGATTTGCCTTTTTTCTCTTTCATTTTTTTATACCACTCTTCCTTGCCATATAATTTATCTGAGCAGTCCGGACAGATGCTGTGGCTGAAAGCAGCATCCGAGTATTTTTCAATGTAGGATTCCAAATTATTCCAGTATCCTTTGTCATCCCGGATTTTCTTGCATGATGCGCAGATCGGCAGCAGTCCACTTAAGGTTTTTATCTCTTCAAGGGCATCTTCGAGTTTCTGTTTCTCTTTTTTAAGCTTTTTCTCATACATGAAACGGTCACTGATGTCTCTTGCACACCCTCTTATGCCCACAGGGCCTTTGGGCCCGTTTACAAGAGAATTCCTGAATTCAAGGATACGCTCTTCCCCATCCCGGGTTTTAACTTTGACCAGCCCCTCCAGTTTCCCGTTTTGGATTACCCCATCAAGATATTCCTGCAGCAGGTCTTCGGATGGATCGGCAAGGATTTCTCTGATATTTTTCCCGTCCAGTTCTTCTTTGGAATATCCGCTCTCTATTTTTGACGCCAGGTTTGTTTCAATAAAGTTACCTTCAAAATCATGGAAATAGATAAAATCAGACACATTTTCAAAAAGGTCCCGGTATTTTTTTTCACTTTCAAACAGGGCAACTTCAGATCTCTTTCTATCGGTAATATCCGAAATAACACCCAGCCCCCCCAGATACACGCCGTTGTCATCGTATGACGGATTCGGCGAACACAATATAAATATTTTTTTGCCGTCCTGCCGGATCAGTTCGAGTTCATACCGGCTGTTTATACCGCGTTTGCGCAGGGAATATTGTTCTTTGGCAATCGAAGAGGCCTGGCTGCTTACCAGATCCTTGAAACATCTGCCGATGAGCTGGTCAGGATCATATCCAAGCATCTCAACGAACCTTTCATTGGCAAACAGGATGTTCCAGTGTGCATCCACTTCCACCAGCCCTTCCTGCATAGTGCTGATCAATCCGCGGTACCGGCTTTCACTTGCTTTAAGGGCATTTTCCACCTTTTTGCGTTCTGCGATCTCCCTGGCTGTCACCAGCACACCATGGGGCTTCCCGTTTTTTTCAATCAAGTTCGAACTGACCTCCACCGGCAAAACCGTGCCGGTGGCTGAGATAAATTCAGTTTCATACAAAAGCGGCTGTGAAAAACCTTTTGCCCTTTTTGCCAGCAGCTTTTTTAAAGATTGAACATTTTCCTTTGGAATGATCCGGGCAAAATCGACTCCGAGGGCGTCATCTAATTCATAGCCGCTGATTTCAAGACCTTTTTTGTTTACGTATGTAATCGTGCCGTCCAGGGTGAGCGAGATGATAATTTCGTTGGCTGTTTCAGCCAGAAGGCGGTACCCTTCTTCTTTTTCTTCCAATAGCCCAAGAGTCTGGCGGTGCTGTGCAACCTCCTGTGTAAGTTCCTGGGTTCGCGTCTCGACACGGGATTCTACCTCTTTGTAGGCTTTATCCAACCTGTCCTGGATCTGCCGGTTCTGAAGCGCCACCGAAGATAATTGAACCAGAACTTCAACCAGTTGTCTGTTTTCAAGCTGTGCCCCTTTTGGAAGCACAATAACGACATTCCCATATAAGGCGCCCTTCCAGACAAATCCCATGGAATAGGCTTTTTCTACACTCAACACCTTTTCAATAGTTTTCCAGACAGGTGACGGGATGTCCGGCGACAAGCTTGAAATCCCGTGTTCTATTTCCATGAGTTTCCCGGGCAGCAGATTCTTTTTTGCATGTTCTTCAAGAACAAAGGATCTGCCCGCAGGCAGCCCCCCCATCAGCTTGGCGACTGCTCCGGCAAGTTTCCCAAGCCCGACCACGGCCTTGACACTCATTGTCTTGGATGCAGGTTTATACAGACCGACTGAAACAATGCAGTTCTTGTTCAACTGCTGAATTTTTTCGGCAACAAATTGGAAAAAATCATCCTCCAGGGTAAGGTCTATAAATTTGGACGATGATTCAAGAATATAGGACAACTCAGATTGAGTTTTATCTTTCTTGCCGGGTTTTAAAGAATTTTCCATTGGCGGCCCCTTTCCATTCAACATGTCAGAGAAGCTGTCGAAACGCTGGATGCTTTATAGTAAAGAACTCAGGGGCCGAATGTCAAGGATTCATCAGGTGTTCTTTTTTGCTGACTATTTATGTTTGTTAATCAATCACGGCCACGCCGCGATAGGTATATCCCACGATTTTTACTGAACTGTTATACTCTTGTTTTAAAAATTTGATCTCAAACCCCGCCTCTGTGATCAGCGTTGAAATGGGCCGGTTCAAATTACACCCGCCTGCGGCTTTTTTCCAGACAGGATTAATACGGTCCTGCCAGAATCTGACAGTCTCATCCGGTGCTTTGCCGTGCTCACAAAACAGAAGCATGCCGCCGGGTTTTAAAACACGCCTCATTTCACTTAATGCCTTTTTTGCATCTAAAATACTGCACAGTGTATATGTCAACAAAACTGTGTCCATGCTGTTGCTGTCCAAGGGGATATCTTCTCCTGGCACCCCTAAAAATCTGACATCAATGGGTACCTGTGCCGCCTTTTTTTGTGCCGTCCCGATGAGCTGTTGTGAAGGCTCAAGCCCCCACAGGCACTCAACTTTTGAATAGTCGAAAAACGGCAGGTTCAGACCGGAACCGATTCCCACTTCCAGCACCCTTCCCTGCGCCAGCGGGACAATAGCATTCCTCTGGCGCTCAATGTTCTTTTGAGAACATGCCCAGTGAATCAGTTTTGGCAGGATATTTTTCTCATACCAGTTCATGGGGCAATTTAAATTCTAATTTTAACAGGTTTTCAAGTGAAAGGAACAGGGGTTCGGGCAAATCGTCCCAGTGGAACCACTGCCAGGCCGCACACTTTTTGGGTTCTTTTAAACGGGGTTCTCCGGACTCATAACGCGCCAGCATAAACACCGTCACGTAATGCTTATTTTCCCGGGTGAAAATATCATTTGTCACGGCGGCATGTTCAACATGTTGGATAACCAGACCGGTTTCTTCAAACACCTCCCTTTTGGCACAATCCTCAATGGATTCATTTAGTTCCAGATGTCCGCCGGGAAATGCCCATGTACCGTCCCCGTGGGAATTCAGGCGTTTACCCAGCAACGCCTTGCCTTTTTTGACAATAATCACTGCCACACCCACTGCCGGTCGCGTCTGCATACAATCCCCTTTTAGAATAATCGTCATCTGCCCCTTACGTTAAAATGACATTTTCCATATCCCCTGACAATCAATATTTTGAAAGGTTACCCTGGGCTGCGATTTGACAAAAACCAAGGGGTTTAGTATTTGATAAGGGTTTTAAAAAGGCAGATACAATTTTCAATCTATGAGCGGGATATACGTAACTGATGAATGGAAGAAAACCGGCAAAACATACCAATATACTTATTCTGGGACTGGGCGGCGTTGGATACTACCTTGCCAAACGTCTTGTTCATGAAGGCTACGCCATCACGGTAATTGAAGCGGATGGGACTCTTGTCCGGCATGCCGACGGTAACATTGATGCCCGCCTGATCCAGGGCAATGCCATGAGCATGGAATGCTGGAACGAAATCGGGGCCGACAAGATGGATTACCTTATTGCCGTCACCAACAACGATGCCATTAACATGATGAGCTGCCTGATCGCCGACCGGTTCGGCATCCCGAAAAAAATTGCCCGTGTCCGGTCCACTGACTTTGGCGGGAAAGACTCCATTTTAAAAGCCGATGACCTGAAAATAGATATGATTATTCACCCTGAAGAACTGGCGGCCCAGGAGATATTCAGGCTGATTAAACTTCGTGCCGGAAATGATATCATTGATGTTGCAAAAGGCCAGATTCAGGCCATGGCCACACGGATCCATGAAGAATCCCCCCTGGCCGGGCGCAAATTAAAAGACATTCACATGGAGCATGGGCAGTTCCCCTTTCGAATTGTGGCCATTGCCCGGGGCATCACCACCCTCATACCCGGCGGCGATGATGAACTATTACCCGGTGATCAGGCCTTTTTTATGGCCAGCCAGGAGAACCTTGAACACCTCATGGGACTGACCGGTGTAGAACAGCAGCAGCGCCACCGCGTCATGATTATCGGTGGTGGACTGGTTGGAAAAAGGATTGCCGAATTGCTGGGTAAATCTGTGGGTGTCAGGCTGATTGAAAAAAATGAACTGGCGGCCCAGGAATTGTCCTTTGAATTAAAACACACTGAAATTCTGCATGGAGACGGTTCAGACTCGGATATACTCCTGTCAGCCGGCCTGCTGGAGATGGACACCTTTATTACGGCCACGGGTGAAAATGAAACCAATATCATGAGCTGCGTGCTTGCCAAGCACCTGATGACATCCCAGGGCAACGGCAAAAACGCAAACCCCAAAATTAAACAGCGGAAATGTATTTCTCTTGTTAATAAAGAGGATTATGTCGTTCTGGCCTCTACCATGGGGTCGGATCTTGCCATGAACAAAAAAATCCTGGCCAGTAATGAGATTTTAAAATTTATCCGGCGAGGAGAGCTGTTGTCTGTAGCGCATCTCCACGGTTTTGATGCTGAAATGGTTGAAATTGTAGCCGCCCCTGATTCACCGATCACACTCAAGCCGCTGTCCCGCATAGGTTCTTATTACAACAACAAAATTATGATCGGAAGCATCCACCGCAACGGTACCTGGCAGGTAGCCGTGGGCGACACCCATATCCAGAGCAATGAACGGGTGATCGTGGTCTGCATGTCCCAGCATTTAAAGGATGTTCAAAAACTGTTTCTGGCCTGATTTTTTAATTAACCCAAATCATGTTGATGCCAGCTCTTCATTTGCAAACAATATTTTTAGTTTTTCCGGGAGACCTGCAAATGCCTCATCAACAACATTCACACCATCATTAAAGACGATCTGGACTCTCTGGTTATACTTTTTTATCTTTTTTAATAATCGCTTTAAGGACTCATCTTCAATGGCGATCAACTGGTTTAAATCCAGTTTGATAATACAGTCCTCTCTCTTTAGCTTGCCCAAAAGATTTTTGGCAAGCGCCTTTGCATTGACTTTGTCGAGTGTGCCGGCCAGTTCCACCATTATCGGCTCATGGCTCCAGTTTAAATTGATATCCAGCATATTGGAGAATGACTTCCCCCTCAGGGCTTCGCAGGCAAGATTTTTGACTGACGAACGATATTTGGTAACCATTGTCCTGGGCTGATAGTTATTTTTGCCCAAAAGGATTTTAATCGCTTCCCTCTTTGCATGCCAGTTGGCAAACTTTGTCCCGATTTTAACTTTCAGCGACGCCGGACCCAACTTTTTTTCATATTGTTTAATCAGTTTTTGAACTTTGACTCTCACAGAATCATTGTGCGCAAAACGGAGCAAAGCCTGTAGTATCATGCGATATTGACCAGCCCAGGATACCAACTGTTTTTTGCGTTTCTGCATAAAAGGATCTTTGTACCCTGAAAGTGTAATAACCCCTCGAAGGAGCGTATCACACATACGCAGCAGGGATGGCCCCTGCTCATCATAATCATACCGGAATGCATTTTTTAAAAAGCTTGCCGACTCTTTCATGTTAAAATGCGGATGTTTAAACCATATTTGGTGCTGTCCATGCCACTCCTCATAAGGGATATCCTTTCGAAGTATCCCCTGCTCGTCATAATCTTTGTAAAGTTTTGTTCCCGGTAACGGCCCCAGCCCCATGAATTGAACAAAATCTGATTCAAGATCAACCATAAATTTTATATCATCCATAATTGTCTGCTGGTCATGATGTTCTGAAAACAAAATACCGGACGCCAGCACACTGATACCATGATCTCTGAGCTCTTTGATCATCTGCTTGATATCAATATCACGATTCTTTTCATAAATTTCCTGCTTTGATTCAACCCCCACCCAGAGAAATGAGACCCCTAAACGTGCCAAAAATTCAGGACCCATCTGTTTAATAGTCTCGGCTGAACTGAAAATGCCGAACCGATAAAGCTTGTTGTGTTTTTCCATCAGCTCAACAAGTTCAATCGCACGCTGGGGCACCTTTAAAAAATTTTCATCCATGATAAAGAATTCATCATATCCCAATTTCTTTTCGATTTTCCGGCAGACATCAAACAATTCTCTGCCGGTATTAAAAAACGGAGTGTATTTTTTATCAAAAAAATGGGTGGTTGTGCAAAACCGGCATCCATTTTTACAGCCAACACCGGGAATTAAAACAGCTGCATCTGTTTTCAATTTCATGCCCAGAATCCGTTTTGAAAAAACAGAATCCATTATGGGATGATTAATCGGTTTTTTTGTATTCTCACCCAGCAAACCTCTTAACCATTTCACACCTTCACCCCGGCAGATATGATCGTTTTCAATCATGGTTTCAATGCCCGGAATAGAAGTGCCATGCCCGCCCAGCAGGATTTTGGTTTCAGGTGCATATTTCCTGATCTGTCTTGCCATATACTCGGCTTTGATGAAATTTGGCAAAATAAAGGATATCCCAATGTAGTCGTACCCTTTTTTGATCTCTTTTATGAATCTTTGTTTCGAAGGAAAATCAAGCACGGTTGTCGGCACATCTATGTTCTCAGCCAGAAAATACAATCCAAAACTCTGGTGGTTAAACCGAAGCGAAAAAAGCCCCTGCTCTCTTGTTATCTGGTTATGGAAAAGCTCCATGACATTCTCTTTTCGACCAAAATCATCATCAACACCATAGGGCCCGAACACGGAAGTAAGCATTATTTTCATAAAAGATCCTTTATTACAGCAAAATAAAAAGAACTATGACACAATCATTTGATGCTGTACATAGAATCAAATGCAAATCACACTTTTTTGACAAAAGTCTCTGGAGATGCTCTCAAAAATTACATCTTTTTTAAAATTAAACGCCGGATAAAATATGTTTTTACTCGTGGATATAGACATCAAAAACCGGCTGTATCAAAACTCAACTACCTGAAATTTCGATTTTCCCGCAACGCCGAAATCAAAACAAAAGGCTTTAGATGCAACCTTCATTTTTGTTCATTATTAAAAGTCATACCACCCGTTATAGTGGCGAAAAATTTTGTGGTTGGATTCCTCTCCGGAAAACCGATCCAGCCCCTTTAAATAGCCAGAAAGAAAAATTTACGGTATCGCTTGTATTGAACGAGGTCACCAAGTATAAATAGGAGATATGAAGACGTATTCAAAAATAGTGGCTACTGTTCTGCCTCTGGTTTTTGTTTTCCTGGCCGCCACGGTGGGGACTACTTATTATTTCTCCAGAAACGCGTTGACGCATCTTGCGGAAACATGGCTGGAAACCCGTCTTGATGAGGCCATGAACATTGTCATTGAGCAGGAAAGAATCCTTCATAAATATGATCTTGAAAATATAAGGGCAAGCGTTGTCCACGCCAAGATGGATGCTGTCACGCAAATCGCATCCATTGAGGTGGGAGAAACAGGCTATATTTTTGCCATTGACTCAAAAGGCGTCATTGTTTTTCATCCCCAGAAAAAACTTGTCGGTATGAATGTCTCGGCTGACACCTGGTTTCAGGGGCTGGGCAGACAAAAGGGCCGATTCTTCTTTTTAATCAATAACGAAAAAAGTCTTGGCCTTTACAATTATTTTAGTAACTGGGACTGGTCCATAGTGGCTGTGAGCCCTGAGAAAGAAGTCTATGGTGTGGCAGATCAGATGGCGCCATACATTGTCGCATTAAGCGTTTTTGGAGCTGTTGTCATATCCCTGGCGCTGATGCTGTTGACCCGGCGTCTGACACGTCCTCTGACCGCTCTGGTTCAAGGGACCAACCGGATTGGTAGAGGCGAATTCAGGGCACGGATTCATATCGAATCCCGGGACGAGTTCGCCCATCTGGCAAAAGAATTCAACGGGATGGCCCAGAAGCTTGAAGAATCCCTGAAGGCCCTGCAGCAAAGCGAAGAACATTTCCGAACCATTATTGAGAATGCCACCGATATTGTAACCATCACCGATGCGGACGGAAATTTCACATATGCCAGCCCCTCGATCAGAAGGATCCTGGGGTACAAGCCGGAAGACTTGATCGGGAAAAGCGGATTTGATTATTTCCACCCGAAAGATCGCGATTTCATGCAGAAGCGCTACAAAAAAGTGATTGAATCGGAAAACCGGATACAAGTCGTTGAGTTCAGGTTCAGGCATCACCAGGGGCACTGGGCCACCCCGGAAGCGATCAGCAATAACCTTTTAGACAATCCTTCGGTCAAGGGCGTGGTCATCAACTCTCGGGATATCAGCCAACGCAAATTTGCGGAAGAGGCCCTGAAAAGATCTCACCAGGAACTTGAACATCGTGTCAGAGAACGGACACAAGAGCTTGTGGCAGCCAACAAATCCTTGAACAGGGAAATCCAGACCAGCATGGAAAAAGAAAAAGAGCTGGAAAAAGCTAACCAGGTTAAAACAGAATTTATCGCCAACATGAGCCACGAAATCAGGACACCGCTGAATGCTGTTTTGGGATTCAGCGAAATCTTAAGATCCATCATATCAGGGAACCAGGCGAAGAGCTACCTGAACGCGATCAAAACAGCCGGCAACTCCCTGCTATCATTAATCAACGACATCTTAGATCTGTCAAAGATAGAATCCGGGAAACTAAAAATTCAGAAGGTTCCGACAAATGTAGACAGCCTGTTCGATGATGTTCACAGGATTTTTGAGTCCGCGGTTAAGGAAAAAGACCTGCGTTTTGAGAAAAAGTTAACTCGCGGCTTTCCGACATCCATCGTCCTGGATGATGTACGACTGCGGCAGGTGCTGATCAACCTGGTTGGCAATGCCGTCAAATTCACGAAAAATGGGTGGATTTGTGTATCAGCTGAATTTGTAGACCCATCGAAAAAAAACAATGGTGGGGGATTAAAAATCCGGGTGGAAGACACCGGCATCGGTATTTCTGAAGATAAAATAGGCCTGATCTTTGATTCCTTCCAACAGGAATCCATGGGGACCAGCAAAGAATACGGAGGTACGGGCCTTGGACTTTCGATCTGTAAACGCCTGGTGACATTAATGGGGGGGGGGAAAGATCCGTTGCCTCCAGGC
>CAZLTD010000170.1:0-9503 GCA_964562385.1 uncultured Desulfobacula sp. | reverse complement strand
AAAATTTTTATTCAAAAAAATGAAAAAAACAGGTTCATATATCGTTGCCTGAGGCGTTGAGAAAATCTGGTATTTCCTGTGTTCACCTGCGTGATGGCGGTTCATCCAACCTACTGATACCATATATGAAAACCGCCGCCATAATAAATGCTTGCAAGCATAAAATTAATTTATATATAGTATAAATTTAATTGGTTTGACAGGTTTCGATGATTCTCCATAGAATGCGTTCCATAGGTTTTTGATGTTAAGCGATCAGTTCCGTTGAATCTTTATTGAACGTGGGTGTATTCGTTGCATCTAAGGAGGGTCAGACACTATAGAAATTCATCTACAAGTTGGCACATGTTGGTGTTGATCATGATATCACACTGATCTTTATATCCGACAGCCCGTCGTAAAAACAATTCATACAGATGGGCGGGGATCGCATTTTTAGACGTATGCTTTGCTTTATCGTCATTGCATGCCGGTGAGCAGGTTTTTTCATAACCTTATAACTTTTTAGATAGGAGGTCGAAAATGTCTGATGAAACTGCCGGAAGGTTTCCGGATCCCCATGAATATGAAGTCCCAGCCGAGCTGGAGGGATGGGAGGAGATGTATCCTTCCCACTACCTATTTTCCCAAGACAGAAGTGACTGGGAAAAAAATCAGTTCTGGTATCTTGACAAAATTCACGCTCCTGAGCCCATGCCGCCGCTGGATCAGATTTTCCAGGAGGCGTGGCAAATTTCACTCTCACAATACACGACCAGAGTTTTTTGTATTCCACCGGCCCAGGGCATTGCCCAGCGGATGGTCGGGCCCTACATGTATATCTGCGCTATTGCACCGCCGCCTGATGAAGTGATCGGGCAAAAGGCCGAGCTTTTTCAGAAACGGGTCTTTTATGTATTTGAAAATTATGATGAGCTGTGGGACAAGTGGCTGACCAAGTTCAAAGCCCTGGGCGAAGAGATGAAAGCGGTACAGGTCCCCAAGGAACTGCCGCAGTTTGTTCCGGAGGATCAGGTACTGCCGGCACCCACCGGTGTCTATGACTCCTATAATCTGATGGGTTCTTTTGACAGCCTGGCAAATAAAATGATCAAGGGGTGGCAGTACCATTTTGAAATGCTCAACCTGACCTACCTGGCATACCTCATGTTTGCCGATGTTGCCCGTAAACTGTTTCCCGGGATCAGTGAAAGTGCCATTGGAAAGATGGTAGCCGGCGCCTATGTATCCATGTTCAAGCCGGAAGAAGAGCTGTGCCGTTTAAGCAGAATGGCCCATGAAACATCTGCTGTTGCCGATATTCTTAAAGGGAATCTGTCTGTATCTGAAAAGAATGCCGAGCTTGAAAAAAGTCCTGAGGGACAAAGCTGGCTGGCAGAGTATGAAAAAGCAAAAGACCCCTGGTTCTATGTATCCAACGGCAGTGGCTGGTTCCACCATGAGGGCAGCTGGATCACCGTTCCTGAAATTCCCTATGGATATCTGAAAAGCTACCTTGAAAGACTGGCCAACGGGGAAACCATTGAACGGGATCTTGGTAAAATCGAAAAAGAGAGAGATGAAGTCATAGCAGAGTATCGGGGACTGATCCAGACCGATGAAGACAGGGAAGCCTTTGACGGTGCGTTCAATACCATCAGGACCATTTATCGATATGCTGAAGATCATCTTTTCTGGGTAGAGCACTGGTTCCATACTATCTGGTACGGCAAAATAAGAGAAATCGGGCAGGTCGCTGTGGATTCGGGCATGCTTGACGAAGTGGATGATATCTTCATGTTCAACCGGTATGAAGTGCCGCAACTGCTGACCGAAGTATCTACGGGTTGGGCTCTGGGGGTGGATATCCCCATAAGAAGTTCCTATTACAAGGCCAAGGTTGCCAAACGCAGAAAAATACTGGAAGCGGCAGCGGACTGGAACCCGACACCGGCCCTGGGCGTACCACCTGAAGAAGTGGCGGAACCGTTTACCATTATGCTGTGGGGTGTCACCACGGATCGGGTGAAAGAGTGGCTCAAAGGTGTGGATGCCTCGGCATCCGGGGATATTTCCGAAGTCAAAGGCTTTGCGGCATCCGCCGGTGTGGTTAGGGGACCGGCCCGCGTATTAAAATCCTTGAAGGAGCTTGTGGATATTCAGCCCGGAGAGATTCTTGTCTGTCCCACGACAAATCCATCCTGGGCACCGGTCTTTACCAACATAAAAGCTGCTGTTACCGATATTGGCGGGCTTACCAGCCATGCCGCCATCGTATGCCGTGAATACGGCATTCCGTCGGTTACCGGCACAGGACTTGCCACCCAGGTTATCAAAACAGGCGACATATTGAAGGTGGACGGTGACACCGGTGTTGTAACCATTGTAGAAAAGGCCGGGTAAAACCCGACTATAAAATATGTCTTCGGTCATAGACACTAATAAAGACCGCTTGTTGTTTATGTTTGAATCGCCATTGAGACTGGTCTGATCGGAAACCTACCGCACCCGCCCAAACGAACGAACGGGTGGGCGGGTGCGGAACCATCGCTTTTTTGAAAATCCATTAACAGGGAAATAATTTGTCCCAGGGGGGATCTATAATATGGCGTATATCATCAATTTTAAGAACCTTGATAAAACCGCTTTACCGCAAGTCGGAGGGAAAAACGCCAGCCTGGGCGAGCTGATTAATTCAGGCATCCGGGTACCGCCCGGATTTGCAGTCACTACTGACAGCTATCTGAGCTTTATCACCATCACAGGTATCAAAGATGAAATCCAGAATATCATTTCCGATCTGAAACCCAATGATATTGACTCTTTAAACAGTACCAGTGAGAAAATTCAAACGCTCATTATAGATAAACCACTGCCGGATGAGATCCGCTCAAGCATCAGTGGCGGCTATGAGGCACTGTGCAGCAGCTGTGAAGTTGAAAATCTTCCCGTAGCGGTTCGTTCCAGTGCCACGGCAGAGGACCTGCCCAATGCCAGTTTCGCCGGACAGCAGGACACCTATCTCTGGATACAGGATACAGACAAGGTTATTGACAAGGTTCAACACTGCTGGGCCAGCCTCTGGACGGCACGGGCCATCGACTACCGTATCAAAAACAATTTTCCCCATGATAAAGTGCTCATCAGTGTCGGAGTCCAGAAAATGGTGAATGCCCGATCCGCAGGGGTTATGTTTACACTGAACCCCACGGACGGAGATCTGTCCAAGGTCGTGATTGAGGGAAGCTGGGGACTTGGAGAAACGGTTGTGTCCGGCACGGTGAATCCGGACAAGTATGTTGTAGACAAAATTATCATGGAAACCTCCGACAAGAAGATCTCCACGAAACATATCGAATGCATTTACGACCCTCAAAGAGATGAAACCGTGGAGGCCCCGGTTCATGAAGAGATGCAGGGATTAAGCTGCCTTGATGACAAAGAGATAAAAGGGCTGGTAAAGATGGCCAAAAAGATTGAAAAACATTATGGCCGGCCCATGGATATAGAGTGGTCTCTTGATAAGGACTTGAACTTTCCGGACAATTTATTTATTGTCCAGGCCAGACCTGAAACCGTCTGGAGCCAGCGTGAGAAAAAATCTGTTTTGGGAAAGAAAAGCGGATACCAGCTCTTGATGGATCAGGCAATGAAACGTATTAAAATTTCAACGTGATGTCCGTTCAAAGTTGATGTTCTGACTCAATAAGTTTGAAATTAAGCAGATGTAAAACAACACCAGTACCGTCATTTTACCGGCTGCTGTTTTGTGACCTATAAAAGGAGATCTCTAAATGGCCGATACAAACTTAATAAATGGAAAAAAAGTTCTCATCGTAGATGATGAACCCGATATATTGGAAGCGCTCAAGGACCTGCTCGAAACGTGTGAGGTGGTATCCGCTTCCACATATGAAGAAGCAAGTGGGCTGTTGATCAAAGACAATTTCGATATTGCTGTTCTCGATATCATGGGGGTTAACGGGTACGGGCTTCTGGATATCGCCCACCGGCGGGGGATACCGGCCGTGATGCTGACCGCTCATGCATTTACAGCCGACAACCTGGTGCGCTCAATCAAGGAGGGCGCCTATGCCTATATCCCCAAGGAAGAGCTGGTCAATATCACCAAACACCTTAATGATGCCTTAACCGCCAAAAAGGAAGGCAAAAGTCCCTGGGAAAACTGGGAGGAACGGCTTCCTGAATCCTATTTTGAAAGAAAGTGGGGAGCGGCCTGGAAAGACAAGAACAAAAATTTCTGGAACACTCAGTTTGATGCCATTGTGAAAGGGCGGGGATCAAAAAATTAATTAACCCGGATAATTCTCAAGGAGTTCAGAGAAATATCCTTTTTACCCGGTTATTTCACGAACTGTTTTTGGTTCAGCCGCAAGACGTCAAGCTGCGAATCCGTAGTTGCTTTACCTTTACTGCGAAAAGCTTGCAATTCGAATCTGCAAATCTTGCATCATTTGTGGAAATTTGGATTGGATCCTACAGTCAATGTCAAAAAAGCGATGACTTATAGACAAAGTCTATGGCTTTTAATATATAAAAGACTCTTTATAAAAAAATTCTAATTATTTCAAATTTAAATAAGCAAGCACGATGTATCAGTTACATTTGGAATTTAAATTTTAACAAATAAATCTTCATACTATGAATACTTGGTGTGGTGTTGTGCTTAAGAGTATGCCACCTTTTGGGGTGATTTGAACCACGCTTTCGATTCCGGCGGCAAACTCATTTTTAAAAATAAATTTGGGTTCGATCGAAAAAACCATATTTTCTTTTAAACGCTCATCCTTTTTCTTCGCAATAAAAGGTGCTTCGACGAGTTCTACACCAATACCATGCCCGATAAAGGTAGACTTTAATTCAGGAAGACCCAAGAATTCATCTGCCAGGCCTAGTTTTTGTGCCAAAAGGATAGATTTTTCAAAAATATTCTGCATTTGAATGCCCGGTTTCATCTCCGGCAAAATAAAGTGGAGGATTTCAATGGCGGCTTTTGAGGCATTCATTGCCTTTTGGGGCATCGCTCCAATGGCAAACATCCGCGTTTCATCAGAATGGTATCCATTTAAAACAGTGGCAAAATCGATTAAAATCGGTTCATTCTTGTTTATTTTCTTTGGGCCGGCACCGGACGGATGAGCTGCTGATGTTCCGGTACCGCAGCAAGGTGTGTCCACTGACCCAGCCACTCCTCCGCTTTCGCCACTTAACAAGTGAAATGGGTATATATCGCATCGATAGTGTCGCTTTTTCAGCGCTCCAGAATGTCCCAATGTCGCAGCATAGGCTTCAAACTCACCGCAGAATTCAATTTCAGATATGCCTGGACGGATATGTTCGCAAATATAAGAGAATGTCTTTTCAGATAGTCTGGTCGCCTCTTTTATCCGATTTATTTCCCATTCAGATTTGATGGCTTTGCATTCAATAAGCATTTTTGAACAATCTGTAAATATCGTCTGGTTGAAAAGCTCCTGATATAATTTATAATCGGCCACAGGTACGACATCAAATGCCAATCCCAAATTACCAGGAAGATATGAGTGCATTGTCTTTATTTTTTCCGGAATCTTTGCAACAGATGAAATTTGAATGACATCCAAAAAAAGATCCTCCGATTTTGCTATAAGAAAAGGGTCGTCAGCAAGCAAAATAGGCTGATGTTCAATATGAACATATAAAAAACCTGGCTGTTCAGTACCGGAAAAATAAAAAATATCAGGTTCATGCGTTAGAAGTATTGACTCTATATCATTTAGCATCATTTTCTTTTTTAATTTTGAAATGCGCTTTTTTACTTCTTTTTCCGGTGATTTTATGGGCATCATCAGCCTCGAATAAAAATAGTTATTGCACAAACTCTATCATTTTCGTTGTTAATTGTATGCTACTGACGGGAGCCACAGCGCCAAAGCCGGAAAAATGGCGATCAGAATGAGTCCGATCAATTGCAAAATTATAAATGGTATTACACCTTTATAGATATCGGTTAATGACACTTCCGGCGGGCACACTCCTTTTAAATAAAAAAGGGCGAAGCCAACCGGCGGAGATAAAAACGATGTCTGAAGCGTGACCGCAATGAGAATGACAAACCAGACCAGAATCGGTTTATCAATACCACCAAACCCCTGGATATTGATTGCCGTCAGATTTTCCACAACCGGCGCTACCAATGGGAGAATAATTAAAGTAATTTCCACCCAATCAAGGAAAAACCCCAGAAGGAATACACAAAAAAGGATAAAAGCCAAAATACCCCAATCACCAAGAGGCAGTGACATCAAAACTTTTTCAATGAACTCGTCCCCCCCAAGATTTCTTAACACCAGGGCAAAACAGGTGGCCCCGATCAAAATTCCGTATATATAGGCTGTGGTGTTAAACGCGGAAAGGGTCACGTCCTTGAACACCTTTAATGAGAACCGTTTGTTAAAAATAGTTAGCAACAGTGCGCCCGCAGCACCGATTCCACTGGCTTCTGTTGGGGTTGTGATACCGGCAAAAATGGATCCCAGTACGGCCAGAATTAAAAATGCCGCCGGTAGGATATCTTTGACAACATCGATCAGCAGTCCCCATTCAAAAGGTTTTCGGTCCGGGCTCAAGGGTACAGCGGCCGGTTTCACAACACCTAATCCAAGAATATAAACAATGTAGAGGGTTCCAAGTACCATTCCGGGGAACACGGCGCCCATAAAAAGATCTCCCACAGAAAGGGCCAACTGGTCTGCCATAATAACCAGCATGATGCTGGGCGGAATCAAAATGCCCAAGGTACCTGCACCGGCGACCGTTCCAACGGAAAAAGTTTTAGAGTACCCCTGACTCATCATGGCTGGAATGGAGAGAATGCCAAGCAATACAACAGATGCACCCACAATCCCCGTGGAAGCAGCAAGAATGATTCCGATCACAGTGACGGTGACCCCAAGACCTCCTCTGACTTTCCCAAAAAGGTTCTGCATGGAAAGCATCATTTTTTCTGCAATTCCCGATTTATCAAGCATGAACCCCATGTAAATGAACATGGGTAAGGCAACCAGCACTTGATTTTCTCCAAGCTTATATATTCGATTGATCACTGCTTTGTAGGTAATAAAATTTGCCTCATAAAAACCGCCTAAAGAAATTCCAAAATATTCAAGCAGCGCCCCGATAGCTGTAAAGAGAACAGAAGTACCGGCCAGGACCCATGCAATGGGAAAACCTGTGAAAAGCAGGCTGATAAACGTACCAAACATTAATATGACTAAAATTTCATTCAGGGGCATTTCCATCATCCTTTCCAAAAATAGTGATGAGGTTTCTCATTAACCGGGACAGGGCAGCAAAAATTAGCAGGCCAAAGGAGACGGGAATAACTGATTTAATCAGCCACCTGTACGGTAATCCCATATCATTGTTTGAGCGTTCACCGACGACCCAGGAGTCGTGAACAAATTCAAAACTCTGGTAAAACACCAGGCTGGCAAAGGGTAGCAGGAGGAATAGGATACCAAGTGTATCAATCCATAATTGGGTTTTCTTTGATAATTTTTCTTTCACCAGATCCATTCCCATGTGAGAATCTGTTGTAACAGCATAAGACAGCCCCACCATGAATCCGACCATATAGAAATGCCACTGAAACTCACCGATTTCAATGGTTCTGAGTTTTAAGCCGTAACGCATGAACACAGCGCCCAAAATTAGTAGGATCAATATGACGTTAGACCACATAAAAATCTTCCCTATCGCTTGAAGATATTTATCGATTCGGTCTGGTAAACTTTCCGGTACAGTGTTTTTTTTCATGTTCATACACACAACCCAACTTTATGGTGATGATAAAAGTCCAGGCAGTTTCACTACATGCTTTGAAAACTGCCTGGGAATGTTCAAATGATATATTTTATATCGAATGATTACCTCGGCACGAGGAAGCCGTACTTGCTCCATTTAAGATAGTCTGCACGGAATACAGACAGATCTTTCCAGACTTTATCAAAAAATGGATCTTTCGCGGATTCGTCTTTGACAACTTCTTTCCAAGCCCCTTCAAAAATGTCTAACATTTCTTTAGACCAGCGCATGTTTTGCACGCCATGGTTTTCAACATTTGCTTTCATAACAGGTGCCTGAATGGATTCACTGTATGCCAGGTTGGCCATAGTGGCGGCTTTGCATAATTCTTCAATAAGCATCTGCTGCTTGGGTGACATCTCATTCCAGACATCTTTATTGATTAACAGTTCAAGAAATGTTGCCTGCTGGTGCCATCCGGGAAAATAATTGTATTTGGCGACTTTGTAAAAACCAAGTTTTGTGTCAATTGCCGGCATGGAAAATTCTGCACCTTCAATCACACCTTTTTCAAGCGCTCCAAATATTTCGCCACCCGGAATCTGCTGGACAGACGCACCCAGTTTGGTCAGGATCTGACCACCAAGACCAAAAAATCGAATGGGCATTCCTTTCAAATCTTCTGCTGTTTTGATCTCTTTCGTATACCAGCCAGATGTTTCCGGTGACATAATACCACAAGGCAGAACCTTAACATTAAAGCCCTTTCTGTCGTATGCTTCCTGCCACAGTTTCAGCCCGTTACCGTTATAAATCCATGCCAGATATTCCGGTGCTTCAGGGCCGAACGGAATGGCCGTAAAGAAATTCAATACCTGCCCCACTTTTCCTGACCAGTATCCGGACACACCATAACAGGCAGGTATGACCTCTTTGTTAACGCCATCCAGCATTTCAAATGGAGGGAGAAGCTTTTTGGGTTCATAAATTTTGAAATTAACTGTACCATCACTTAAAATAGGGGCTTTTTCTACAAGGTACTTAATGGAGGTACCAAGCCCTGGAAGCCCGGATGGATACGCTAAGGGGACCTTTAAAAACATCTTTTTCTCTTTTGCGGCAAATACACTACCGGCACCTGCCAGGTAAACGATTGAAAGAATAACAGCCAGAATAATGTTTCTGTAGTGTTTTTTCATTTCATACTCCTTCATAGAATGGTGTTAATTAAAATTATATATGAGTCTCGCCTAACTCCCGGTTTATAGCTTTCTCACTAACTTCATATTGGTCCGCCATCCATCAATAATTGTTTGCGGCATTCGGGCTGATTGGTTTTGGTATCCACCATCTGGTTCACCCTTTCGCTAAACATCTCACCCTCCAGGCCAAATGGAAGGTTTTTAATGGGTCAAACAACACTTGCTTTACCAAATACTATCGGCTTAATTGCCAGATGCGTGCCAAGCATCGAAAATAGATCAGAATACAAAAAACAGTCTTTGTAATGCCTTGATAATTAATCTTCTTCGATAGAAACAGAAAAAATGAAGTTCAAAATGGGATGATATGATTTATGATGTCAACGGTTTGTTTTGTATTAATTTTACTACAACAAAGTTGCTTTTATTTTACAACAATTCGCTAAAATATGCTCATAGCCTAAACTCCCGTTCGACAGTTGTGGGATCATTTTTGGCAAATTTCGTTAAAATCTG
>CAZLTD010000169.1:0-9531 GCA_964562385.1 uncultured Desulfobacula sp. | reverse complement strand
TTACAGATTTTAACGAAATTTGCCAAAAATGATCCCACAACTGTCGAACGGGAGTAAAAGACTATTGAGCAAAAGTCAAGCATTGAATATTTTTTTGATAATCAGATTGTCATCAGGGGATATTAATGTTGCGATATTGTTTATATAGACATAAAATTCGTACTGCTGAGTGTCCTGGTTTAAGTCCCTAATCCCCATTTAGTGGAATCAAAATTTTAATGCCCCAAAAAGTCAGATATCCGATAAAGGAGCATGATCTTTAATTTATCAGTACCGAGCCCTATGAATCTGATTATGGGCTTTCACAATCAGATTGAGACCCCAGGACTTTTTCTTCCCGTAGTCGTTTTTAAGTCGTCCAAAAACAAGTTTACATGCATCAATATTGATTATAATATAAAAACCTTAAGGTGGCGGTTGGCGACATTTGAGAATGAAACAGGATTATTGAACGTGTGTGTGAATCAACAGCCAACCGGAGGAAAGAGCCTCCGGCAGGCTGAAATTTTGAAACGGTAGAGTTATTCCTGTAGGTACTCAACAGCCGTATTGGTCTCGATCTTATCGGTCAACTGGTTTTTTACGGCACATCCGTCCATGGTCTTGATGATGGGTTTGATGTATTTTTCAGGGAAGTCCTGGTTCAGATACAGGGTAATATTGATGGATTCCATATGCTTCTGGCCTTTTTTGAACTTAACGTCCATGCCAAGGCGCATCCCTTTGGTATTAAGTTTTCGGGTATCGCAGAAGGATTTGGCATAAATACCGGCACAGGAGGCCAGAGAAGACAAAAAGACGGCAAAGGGTTCGGGTGCTGTTTCATCGCCCCCGCTTTTTTTTGACTGGTCTGTTTTTATTTCAAAGGTTTTAAAGGCAACATCCACCTTTTTATTACCCGGGAAGCTTACATTAAACTGGCTCATCATTCGTTTCCTTACTCTTTAAGTTCCAACCATTCAAACCATACAGGATAGTTCTGTTTATACCATTGAAGTACCTTTCTCAGCAATTTCTGGTCCTGTTTTGAAATCATTGCTTTGGAGATTCTTTCAAGTTTTAAAACGACCTTGTCACCCTCGTATTCCAGGGAGTCCATGCAAAGGGTTTGCAGCTCGTTTCTGATCCGTCCGGAATCGGAGATTTTAACCGCCCGGTTCTCATAACCCTCCCCTTTCAAAAACCTGTTTAAAAGAGGGCTGAATACCAGTTTGCTGTCTTCAAGGCTTTCCGTAAGCCGGAGGCGGAATTTGATTTTTTTATCTGCTTTCTCGGTTGTCAGGCGCACCGTGACGTCATATATGTCGCGGGATATTTTTGTTACCCCTTGGCAACCCGAATAGGGATCCGGCAGCATGTAACCGGAAGTTGCAAGGGTCTGGTAGGTCTTTTCGGCCACCAGATCCTCGGTGGTGATGGTCCTTTTTTCTAAAGGGATTCCGGCATCTTTGGCTTGGCGGATACTGTCTTTATATATCTGCACCAGTGACGGCTCAATATCCTTTTTCCCGGTGATTTTTTCCAGTTGCAGCGCAAAATCGTCCGCTTCCGGGTCAAGCTTCATGCAGGCGGCATCCTTGTCATACGGGAATGCAAATTTGGAAGATAAAATTGCCAGGGAAACATCTACATCCAGTGCGGGTGCAAGGCTGGCTGCCTGTATGGCCTCGGCAGAGGCGGCATATCCGTCCACCACGAACAGGTGCAGGTCGTTGTTGTCGTCTTTCCATGGTTTCACGGCAAAACTCGGTGTATAGGTACCGGCGTCGGTAAAGGGGGCAAAGCCTGTGGGAAGCTGCCAGGATTCGTCCACCAGGTGGGCGCCGCCAAGTTTCCATTCTCCCCAGATTTTGCCGATGCGTTTTTCCCGGGCCGGGCCGGACAGGGTCCAGACATGAATGTTTTCAGGTTTTATGCCCGGATAGGTCTTTTCAATGGCCGCCACCACCTTTTGCCGGGGGGTGAAATAGTTGATCAGCACTGAATCCTGTGCCGCTTTTTCCACCACGGTCTTGGGGACAACCAGGTTGCCCACATATCCCTCATACTGGTCACTGATCGCCAGGGGTTGGTCAAACAGGTGGAACACGGTCAGCGGCCCTGTTTTTTCGCCTTTGGCAAACCGCGACGTGCATTCCAGCGTGTCAATGGCTGCTCCCCAGACCGTAATATCTTTTTTCACGATATTTTTTCTAAAATCATTCCAGGTATAGGTCTTGTCGTTAATAAGCTTTATGACATTGGTCTCAAGGTACTTTGCCACCTGGGGACGGGCGTAAATACGGCCAAAGCCCAACAGGGGGTTGGCCCCCATTTCTGCGGTTTCCCCGGCCTTTGCCATCAGCCCTTCACCAAGGCAGACCATGATGGCATGGTTTTCCGGCAGTGTGCGGGAAAGATACCACAGGCTTTCGCTCATGGCATATGCCGAGATGGCGTCGGCATCTTTTTTAACCGCATCCAACCCTTCTTTATCCAGGCCTTTCCCTTCCCCGTAACGGCCGAACAGCCGTGTGCCAAGTGCGGTCACGGCTGCGGTCATGGCCAGCATTTTTTCCGTTCTCGCATCGACAAAGGAGATGGTGTCATTTAGTTCATCGTCTGTCTTGCCTTTTTCCCAGTCAATGGTGACATCCTCCAGCCACAGATGGAGCCGTCCCAGGATAGGGCGGGTATCAAATGCCCATTGGGCAATCAAGTTCTTTTGCTTTAAATGAGTGTTGTCCATAGAGTTGTTTCCGAATTGATTTAATCATGATTGGGTTTAATTCCCCGCCGCTTGCGGCGATTAAAACCAATCTACCGAATCAAGTTTATAGCGGTAGCCGTTTTGCTTTTTAAACGGCGTAAGCTATAAACCCATACCCCGTTGCCCTTGGCCGAAGGATATTTATGAAATAAATACCAACAAGGCTTGCGGCGGGGTAGTTGATTTTTTTATGAGTATTACACTATTTGGGGCCCAAATTCAAAATTTTATTGTAATTGGCTGTTTGAGAAGGCAGCCTTCCAATAAATCATTCAGTGGTTTTTATTATGGACACAGGCCATTATTTTAATATTGGACTGTTTCTTATAAATCGTTTAAAATGGGTGTAATGATTGAGGATTGTTTAAGAATTATGGGGTATTACGGAAAAATAAATAAAGAGGCCCAATGGATGATTTGATTGTCGGTGTCGGCAGCAGCGGTAAAAAAGATTCTGCCCGGGCAGGTAAACAAGCCGCCTGTGAGGCTCTGGCAGCGTTTGGTGATAAAAAGCCGGATATTGCCATCGTTTTTGCGTCCCAGCGCCTGGAATATCAGGCCATGCTGGACGGTATCAAGACAATCGTAGGTAATATTCAAATGGTTGGCGGTACCACGGCAGGAGAGATATCCACACATGGATTTGGATCCGATACCGTGGTGATTTGTCTTGTTGCCTCTGAAAAACTTTCATTTTATACAGCCACCGTCAAAGGAATAAGCGTTGATGAAGTAGACTGCGGCCGGCGGCTGGCCAAAAAAATCCTTGAAAACACAGATGAGTCCCTGGCAAAATCTTTGATTCTTTTTCCGGATGGCATGAGTGGGGACAGGGAGTCCCTGCTCCGCGGCCTTCAGGTGATTTTCGGGAATCGTCTGGAGATCGTGGGGGGAGTTTTAGGGGATGATGGGCGGTTCAAAGAGACCTTTCAGTTTTTTAACGGAAAATGTTACCGGGGGGATTTTGTTACTGCCATTCTCATTTCCGGTGACGAACAATATGTCACTTCCACCGGTGTGGCATCCGGATTTGAATCCATTGGCGGGAAAATATACTGCACAAAAGTCCAAAATAATGTTGTTCAGGAGTTTGACAACACCCCGGCGCTTGATTTCTACAAAGATTTGCTCGGGCCTGAGAGAAGCAAACGTCTGCCCGGCATCTGTCTGGAATACCCCTTTGGTTTGATTGATTCAAAAGCCACCATTGGGGACTATGAATATTTCCAACTGCGGAGCGGACTGACCGTCAATGAAGAAGAGGGGTCCATCACCATGGGCGGTTCCATCCCCGAAGGCAGCGCCATTACGTTAACCACGGCATCCAGGGCTGGTATCATTAACGGTGCCAGGCAGGCGGCATTAAAGGCAAAACATGGATTAAAGGGCGCCAGCCCCAGGCTGGTACTCATGTTCAGCTGTATCGGCAGAAAACTTGTCCTGGGACGTCGGACACCGGAAGAGATAGAGATCGTCAAGCAGGTGTTTGGAAAAGATGTTCCCATAGTCGGGTTTTATACCTACGGAGAGATCGGTCCGATTGATCAATCAACGGATGAGCTTAAAGCTGCCCGGCTTCATAATGAGACGGTTGTGTTATGGGCTCTGGGTGAAAACATCCCTTCATGAATAATAGTTGGTACCCATTCAGAAAGAAAAAATTTCCAGATGGGGCCGTTGGCTTTTAGCTCACTGGCTGGAAATAAATTTCATTATGCTAAGGGCTACCAGCTTCCATACAAAATTCTATTCATGGATGGAAACTGGTTGAAAACTATGACAAACGAAAGAATCCATGATATCCATGAACGCCGACAGGCTGGAAAGTGGTGTTGGTTGTTTTTAAATTACTTAGGAATAAATGCATAAAAAATGTCAAAACTGCTCAAAGAACCTGTTGCTCAAAAGTTGATTCTGCTTCTGGTCATCGCGGCAGTGATAATAGTCAGCCTGATAGCCGCAAAACACCTTGTCCATGAGCTGATCATCGGTATTACCGGGATCGTGGTATGTCTTGCCATTGCCGTGCAGCTTTTTTTGATCATCGCAGACCGGGAAAAGACACAGGCGGTTCTGAAAGGGCAGAACATAAAAATTATTCGAAAATCAATAGAGTTGTCCGATGTGATGCGGCAGTTTGAGGACAAGAACTATGATCTGGAAATATCAAGAAAAGAACTCAATGAAACGCTGCGAACCGTCAAGGAGAGGGAAAAGGATCAGAGAATTATTTTTGAAAATTCTCCTTTAGGAATCATCCGCCTGGACCCGAGAGGCCAGATTCAATACTGCAATGACAAGTTCGCACAACTCATGGGATCTTCCCAAAACGACCTGGTCGGGGTTTTAACAGCAAAGACCAACACCTCAAAAATGCAGGAAGCCATTGACAGGGCAGTCAATGGGGAACACGCGATCTTCGAAGGGCCGTTTTTTCCGGGAAACGATACCCCGTCCCTGGATTTGCGGGTGGTTTTCAACCCTGTAAACCCTGGAGTATCTCCCTCCGAGGTGATCGCCACGATTGAAGACATTACCCAACGCGTGAAGGCACAACAGCAGCTTAAACAATCCCACATGGAGCTTGAAAATCTTGTCGGAGAACGAACCCGGGAACTGACCCGGGAAATCGAGGAGAGAAAATCGGCCCATGAGGCCCTGGCAAAGAGTGAAGAAAAGTACCGCTCCATACTTGAAAGCATCGAAGACTCCTATTTTGAACTGGATATAAAGGGGAATTTTACCTTTTTCAACAACGCACTTATGGATCTTTTAGGATATTCAGCTATAGAACTGACCGGATTGAATTACCGGGTCTACACGGTGCCCGAAGATATAGATGTCCTGCATAAAGCGTTCAGACAGGTATATAAAACCGGTCAAACGACCCAGTTGACCTACTGCCATTTAAGAACCAAAGAGGGGGAAATCAAAAGCATCGGCATAATTGCCTCTTTAATGCGAAATAAAAATGGAGAGCCCACCGGGTTTCAGGGACTTGCCCGTGATGTTACCCGCCAGAAGATGATGGAATCCAAGCTGCAGCAGAAACAGAAAATGGAGGCCATCGGCAACCTGGCCGGCGGCGTGGCCCATGATTTCAACAATATTTTAAGCGGGATCATCGGTTATACCCAGTTGATTAAAAAGCACAGTTCCAAAGAATCAAAAATTCAGCCCTATGTAAACCAGGTCATCAAGGCAAGTGAACGGGCAACCGGCCTGGTCAAGCAGATTCTGCTGTTCAGCCGAAAAACCGAAAGCGAGAAGATACCCTCTGATATTGTTTTAATTGCCAAAGAGGCATTAAAATTATTGCGGGCATCCATCCCCACCACCATTGACATCCAGCATGATTTTAACGACGATTTAGACCCGGTACTGGCAGATCCGACACGCATCCATCAGGTGTTTATGAACTTGTGCTCAAATGCGGCATATGCTATGAAACAGGACGGCGGCTGCCTGGAATTGATATTGTCTGAAACTGTTGTAGAAGAGGGCGGCAATGATATAGGAGAACTTGCTTGTGGCCGGTATGTTAAAATATCTGTTTGCGATACCGGTAAGGGGATGGACCGCAAGACCCTGGAACAAATTTTTGATCCCTATTTTACAACCAAACAAGTAGGTGAAGGAACCGGTCTTGGACTGGCAACGGTCCATGGCATTATTAAAGCCCATGATGGTGTTATACGGGTAGAAAGCCAGCCCGGTAAAGGAACGAAATTTCATATTTATTTGCCGGCCATAGCCCATAAAATGGAAAAGGCCGAACAGGTGGTGGAAGTGGAAAAAGGAACAGAATCCATACTTTTTGTAGATGATGAAGTCTATCTTGCCGAGGTTGGCAAGGAGATGCTTGAAGATTACGGTTATTCGGTTGTTTCCAAGACCAGTTCAAAAGAGGCTTTTGCTGCATTTGAGCAGGCACCGGACAGCTTTGATCTGGTGATTACCGATTACACCATGCCGGAGATGACCGGTGCTCAGCTTGCCAGCCGCATCAGGGAAATCAACCCGGATATTCCCATTGTCATGTGTACCGGTATATCCCTTGATCCCGAGGTTCTGGGAGATGCCCAATTTACAAAAATTCTTATGAAACCGCTTGATATGGACGGGTTGCTGGTTGCCGTCCGAAGTGTTCTGGACAAGTGATTTTTGGCCGGCTCGTCGAGGAGCAAAGCTCACAAACTTACCCATCTGCGGCGTTGCCTCAAAATCCTGCAATCCTCATGTACAGTCGTACACTCCGGTTTCAGGATTTCTTGCGCCTTGCATATGGGCAACTTTTCGGCCAAACATGGTTTGTCAGTCAACCACTATGTCAAAACAAGTGTTACTAATTTGTAACGATTCCTAACACCTAATACCCAACACCTAACACCTAACACCTGACACCTGACACCTGACACCTGACAGCCTCCCTAACTATCCATTCTTAAGGCAGTTCTTGCAACAGGCCGTGAGTGACTGATTGCTGTCAGCCTCACCACCATAATCCAAGAAATGGACCCCTTCCATAATTCTCAATTTTCCATTATCCATTCTCAATTGCTCTTACCAACCCGGCCCAGGAATCAGGCGTGTATTTCGGCTAAATCCTTCCGGACGTCCTGTCCTCCAGGAAGCGGGAACAGCCGCTTATCGCGTCCTGCGGCCGCGGCTGTTTAACGCCGCCTCAACACCCACCTGATCCCCGGGCCTGACCGTTTCAGGTTTTCTCAATGGGATGGGGATCCCATCCTTTTGGGATCGTTTAACTCAGTGTCCCGGTTCTGTAAAATGGTTCCTTCCTTAATTTTTAATCATGATTGGGTTTAATTCCCCGCTGCTTGCAGCGATTAAAACGAATCTACCGAATCAAGTTTATAGCGGTAGCCGTTTTGCTTTTTAAACGGCGTAAGCTATAAACCCATACCCCGTTGCCCTTGGCCGAAGGATATTTATGAAATAAATACCAACAAGGCTTGCGGCGGGGTAGTTGATTTTTCCATTCTCAATTATCAATTGTCCCTCCTTGCTGCGTGTTTGCATTAAAAAAGGAAGTGATTCCCAAGAAAGGTTAAAAAAGTGAAAATAATGCCAAAAATAGGGGTTTTTACCGATTGTCAATCCGAAGATTATGGGATACGAATATACAGCGATATTTTCAGAACATAACAAAATCGCTTTCAGGCCGATAACTGGATATCAAATAGCGATAATATTCGATAATGAATGATATATCCAGTTAGGAAATGTTGGATAATAAAATTAAGCAGGATATACAGAACTACACAATCACTTGTTATATAAAGGAAAATGAATTGAAAGCTTTGGCACTTGAAGATAAAAGAGTTCTAACTCTTCGTGATATTGAAGAACCTGTGATTGCTGACGATACTCAACTTGTCACTATTGAAGCTGTAAGCATTGGTGGAAGTGAGTATCTTGGTTTCAATAACCCCGGCATTCGTCCTTTGCCCAACATTATGGGGCATGGCTTTTCTGGAACAACAGCGGAAGGCCGGCGAGTTACAATTTTCCCGTTATCAGGTTGTGGTAACTGCAAATATTGCTCAACCAATCAAGTGCAGCTATGTGATGAATGGTCTTTGATTGGTGTGCAAAAAAACGGTGGTTTTGCCGAAAAAGCATCTATTCCAAACGATCAGTTGATAGGGTTGCCGGAAGATATCTCCTGGGAGCAATCCGTGTTTATAGAACCGTTTGCGAACTCAATTAATGCATGGGAAATAGCGGGCGCATCGAAAAACGACTCTGTTGCCATTGTAGGATCCGGTAGCTTGGGCCTGGGGGTAATTGCTTTAGCGCACAAGTCAGGGTGCAATAGAATTCATGTCGCCGATTTATCACCTACCCGTAGAGATGCTGCCAAAATTCTTGGAGCAACACATACGGCTGAGAAGCTGGATACAGTTTATGACATCATTTTTGATACTGTCGGTTCCTTGGAAACAAGAAATCAAACAATCTACAGAACTAAAAAAGGAGGCAAATGTATTTTTCTTGGCTTCGAAACCCCAGAGCTCAACATCAATATGTCTGAAATAATCAGACACCAGAAAGAGCTAAGGGGGGCTTTTGTATACTCAAGAAGTCAATTCAATGCTGCGATTGATCTATCAAAAATTTGCGATAGTGATTGGGTCAAAAACATTTCGTTCGAAGAGGTTGAAAATGTTCTTGCCGGATTTCTCAAAGGAGACTTTAATCACATAAAAGTCGCACTAAGGCCCAAATAGAGTATAACAAGACTAATTCAGCCGACGCAAAAAACCGCGCGGCTGATTAGCGGCGTTATGAAAAAAATTAAGAATAATTCTCTAATGAAATGGTTGTTGGCTTTAACTGTTGTTTTGGTTTGTGTTTCAATGCCAAATTATACTGTTTGCGCTGAAAAATATTACATTGATGATAACAGGGTGCTCTTATATAAAATTATAAACTGGTGGTATGACAGTCTGGTAGAAGAATCTCAACAGCTTTGCGGTAGAACTATTAGATGCCAAAGTAATGGTAATATTCAAATCGAATATGATGCAGATAAGATGAGATTAAAGCTTAAAACCAGAGAAAGTTTTGCAGATTTACTATCCGTGTTCAAACAGTGCGAGAAGTGCTGGGGGTCTTCCTATTTGACATTAACATGGTTAAATAAAGAATACTTTGGTGATGGAAACTTCATTGCGCCGGCAGATAAGGGCGCAACATTAAATTCTTATATGGCTCTAAACAATTTTCAGTTAATTGACTGGCGAATGAGTCAAACAAGC
>CAZLTD010000168.1:0-9584 GCA_964562385.1 uncultured Desulfobacula sp. | reverse complement strand
GGGGTCAAAATTGGGCGCTGACAGGGGGTCATTTTTCGACGCTGATTGACAACAGGGTATCCAACTGGATGTCTATTTTGAATCAACCAAAGAAGAAAAGGCTGAACGGATCCACAGGCTTGGGTGTACGCATTTTATCGATGATCTGCCTGAGTTTTTGGGACTTTTGCCAAAGACACGATCTGTTAAAAAAATTTTATTTGATCCCCTGTATGCATCAAGGAAGAAAACTGAACAGACTGATATTGGTACAATGGTATCCGCAGCCTCGTGGCAGCAGATACGTGAGATGATAAGATACGATAATTATAAAACAGGAAAATGAAAAATGGCGTATGTTGATTTTATTTCAGCTGTGCATAAAAGCACGAAAAGAGACTATGTAAAACGGGTGAATGAATACCCAAAAGAAGATGCTGCCAAAAAATCTAAAGAGTGGGCGTATGATTACTGGGATGGTGATCGCAGGATCGGCTACGGCGGGTATAGTTATGACGGCCGGTGGGAAAAGGTTGCCCGGGCAATGGTGGATCATTATGGACTGAAACCCGGGGACCGGGTCCTGGATGTGGGATGCGGCAAGGGCTTTTTGCTGTATGACTTTACGCAGGTTTTGCCGGGTCTGGAAGTTGAAGGTATTGATATCTCCCAATACGCCATTGACAATGCCAGACCGGAGGTCAAGGACAGTTTAAAGGTGGGTCACGCAAAACTATTACCGTATGACGATAATCAATTTGATCTTGTTGTGTCCATTAACACCCTTCACAACCTGTATTGCATGGATCTGTCAAATGCATTAAAGGAAATGGAACGTGTTGGAAAGAAAAATAAATACATGTGTGTTGAATCCTATCGAAACGAAACGGAAAAGGTTAACCTGCTGTACTGGCAGGTGACCTGCGAAATGTTCTGCACGCCGGAAGAGTGGCAGTGGTGGTTTGATTCAACCGGATACAGCGGGGATCATTCGTTTATTTATTTTGAATAATGGGAGACCTGAATAGAATGAAAGCAGCCATATTGCATGAACTTAACAAACCGCTGATTATTGATGATGTTGAATTGCCAGAAACCCTCCTGCCGGGGCAGGTTCTGGTAAAGGTACTTTTCAGCGGCATCTGCGGTTCCCAGCTGGGTGAGATTGACGGGAAAAAAGGACCGGATCCCTGGCTGCCGCATCTTTTGGGGCATGAGGGCTCAGGCATTGTGGAAAAGACCGGCCCGGGGGTCAGATTTGTAAAATCCGGGGACCGGGTTGTCATGCATTGGCGCAAAGGCCACGGCATTGAAAGCGAATGTCCGACATACGACTGGAACGGACAGACCGTGAATGCCGGTTTTGTCACCACCTTTAACGAGTATGCCGTTGTATCCGAGAACCGGCTGACCGTTCTGCCGGATGATTTCCCTCTGGATCTGGCGCCGCTGCTCGGGTGTGCCGTAACCACCGGCCTGGGGGTCATATCAAATGATGCTAAGGTCAGGATCGGGGACAGTGTGGTGATTCTGGGCGCAGGTGGTGTGGGGCTTAATATGATTCAGGGAGCCGCGTTAAGCTCGGCCTACCCCATTGTGGCGGTGGATCTGTTTGACAATCGGCTGCAGATGGCTCAGGACCACGGCGCCACCCATACGATCAATTCTAAAAACGAGGAAGATCTGGCACGGACCATCAGAAAACTGGTGGGAGAGCCGGGGGCGGATGTTGTTATTGATAACACCGGTAACACGGATATGATCAATATGGCGTACCAGCTGGTGAAAAACGACGGCCGCACAATCCTTGTGGGAGTACCCCAAAAAGGAGATAATGTTTCCATCTATTCCCTTGACCTTCATTTCGGGAAGGTTATAACCGGATCACACGGCGGCGATACAGAGCCGGAAAAGGATATTCCCCGGTATATTAATCTATATCGGAACAAGATCCTCGAACTGGAAAGCTTGATTACCGAGCGCTATCCGCTGGATGACATCAATACCGCTATTGAGAGAATGCGGAACGGCGCTGCTGCCGGCCGCTGTTTAATTGAAATGGCTGCAAAATAGGTGGTACTGTTTTATGAGAAATGAATTTGCACGCACCATTAAGGCGATGGCCCGGGAAAATGATAAAGTTGTCCTGCTTTCAGGCGATATCGGGAATCGTTTGTTTGATTCATACAAGAAGGATTTTTCAGACCGGTTTTACAATTGCGGTGTGGCTGAAGCCAATATGACATCAATGGCGGCCGGGATGGCGATGAGCGGTTACCGTCCGGTTACCTATACGATCACGCCGTTTAACACCTCGCGTTGTTATGAGCAGATTAAAATCGATATCTGCTATCATAACCTGCCGGTTGTGATTGTCGGTGTGGGGGCGGGGCTTTCATATGCCGGGCTGGGGGCAACCCACCACTCGTTTGAAGATATATCGATTTTACGGACGTTGCCCAACATGCATGTGGTTTGCCCGGCAGATGCCGTTGAAGTCAAGCTGAGCCTGAAACAGGCCTTTAAACTGGGACGGCCGGTGTATATCCGCATCGGTAAAAAAAATGAGCCGATTATCCACCAGACGGAACCCGAATTTGAAATTGGTAAGGGGATTGTTGTCAAGGAGGGTACTAAGGTTTGCCTGATGGGGTGTGGGAATATTTTGCCCGTTGTCTGTGATGCCGCAGCACTGCTTGAAAAAAAAGGGGTTAGCGCCAAGGTGGTCAGCATGCATACGGTCAAACCCCTGGACACCCGGCTACTTTCAGACATCTTTGGCAAGTTCCCGGTGGTCTGCAGTGTTGAAGAACACTCGCTTATCGGCGGGTTCGGTTCTGCAGCGGCAGAATGGCTGGTGGACAATAATCCGGAATTTAAAGGGCGTTTCTTGAGATTTGGCATGAAAGATGCTTTTATACATAAAAGCGGCAATCAGGAAAACGCCAGAAAAATCACTGCACTGACGTCTGAAAATATCGTTTCGTCAGTATTAAATGCAATGCAATAACAATGGGAGGCCGGATGGTTGAAAATAATTCAACCAGTCATTTAGATCTGATAAAAAAACAGACCCGGGCAGGCAACAAAATTGTATTTGTCTCAGGGTTCTTCAATATCGTTCACCCGGGTCACTTAAGGCTGTTGCGGTTTGCAGCGGAGTGCGGTGATTTTCTGGTTGTGGGGGTCCTGGGCGATGCTGTCGGCGCCACTTTGCTTGAAGAACAGATCCGGTTTGAAGGAATAAAAGCCATCAGCCTGGTGGATTATGCCTTGGTTCTAAACACGCCTCCTGAGACATTTATCCAGGAGTTACAGCCGGATATTGTTGTCAAAGGTAAAGAGCACGAAAATAGTCACAATCCTGAATCTGAAATTGTTCAATCCTATGGTGGGAAAATTCTGTTCGGGTCCGGTGATATCAGTTTTTCCCTGGTTGAATTGCTGAAGGATGAATCTAAAAGAATCGGTTCCAGTACATTTGAGAATAATGATTTTTACATGCAGCGCCACAATTTTCACCTGGCCGATCTGGAAAATATTTCCAGGGATTTTCAAAAACTGAAAGTCCTGGTGATCGGCGATGTTATTGTGGATGAATATATTACCTGTGATTCCTTAGGCATGAGCCAGGAAGATCCAACCATTGTTGTGACCCCGGTGGGCACCGACCTTTATGTGGGGGGGCGCCGGGATTGTTGCTGCCCATGCCGGTAATTTGGGGGCGAACGTTTCCTTTTTTTCCGTCACCGGTGTGGATGAAATCGGCGATTACGTCCGTCGGAATTTAAAATCCGCCGGGGTAGCATCCCATCTTTTTGAAGATGAAAGCCGGCCTACCATATTAAAACAGCGGTATCGAAGTTCAGGTAAGACATTGCTGCGTGTAAATCACTTAAGGCAGCACCCGGTCAGCCTGGAGATACAAAACCGGATCATGTCCGAGTTTACGGATATCGTGAAAGATCAGGATCTGATTATTTTTTCTGATTTTAACTACGGGTGTCTTCCCCAGCCGCTTGTAGACAAAATTTCTAAGGCCTGCCGGGATCAAGGCATAATGATGGTGGCGGACAGCCAGTCCTCTTCCCAGATCGGGGATGTGTCGCGTTTTCACCATATGAAATTGATGACCCCCACGGAACGGGAAGCACGGCTTGCCGTAAAAGACTTTGATTCCGGGCTTGTTGTACTTGCCGAGAAATTAAGACAAAAATCGGGGGCCAATAATATTTTTATCACCCTGGATTCGGAGGGAATGCTGATTCATGCCGGCCTGGAAAGTGACAAACCGGACAGTTACCTGACCGATAAGCTTGAGGCCATGAATAAAAATCCTGTTGATCCGGCAGGGGCGGGAGACTCTTTGCTGACATGCTCAGCCCTTGCCCTGGCATCAGGATCCGATATCTGGCAGAGTGCTTACCTGGGGTCTATAGCTGCTGCCAGCCAGGTCAGCAGAAATGGAAATATCCCTTTGTCTGTGGATGATATGTTCCTTGGGGCAAAAAAATGAAAGCCCTGCTTCTTGCTGCAGGCCTTGGGACCCGCCTTCGGCCGGTGACCGATTCCATTCCAAAGTGCCTGGTGCCCATCCATGGCCGTCCGCTTCTTGACTACTGGCTTCAACTATTAGTGGATGCCGGCATCGAATCGATACTGGTTAATCTGCATTGTTTTCATGATGAAGTCCGGGATTATATCCTCAAAAGTCGATATCACCGATATGTGACAATGGTTTATGAAAAGCAGCTGCTGGGCACCGCCGGTACTCTGGTTCAAAATTCAGATTTTTTTTTGTCCGATCAGATCCTTTTGATTCATGCGGACAATTTGAGTGTTTTTGATCTGAAAGATTTTATAAAACACCACGAATACCGTCCCAAAGAATGTGATATGACAATGATGACGTTTCAAACGCCAACACCGGAAAGTTGCGGTATTGTTGAGCTTGATGGCCAGGGGGTTGTCACGGATTTCCATGAAAAAGTGTCTCACCCTCCGGGTAACCTGGCCAATGGCGCAGTATTTATCCTGGAACAAAGCGTTTTACAAAAAATGAAGACGGCAAATGAGGATTGTACTGATTTTTGCAAAGATATTGTGCCAAAGTTTATAGGGAAAATATTTACATTTCATAATGATAAGTATCACAGGGATATTGGTACTGTGGAAAGCTATGAGCAGGCTTTAAAGGATTTTCGACCATGAATCAGACTGTAGGGCAGTTGTTGGAAAAAGGAATGCAATTACACACCGCCGGCCAATTCCAGGATGCCGAAATAATATATCGTAAAGTGCTGGAAATAGTTCCGGATCAGCCGGATGCGATTCACTTTATCGGTGTGCTGGCATTTAATGTTGGAAAATTTGATATCGCTGTTGATTATATTTCCAAAGCCATAGAATTTATGCCGGAGAATGCAGCCTGCTACAATAACCTTGGTAATGTTTATCAGCAGCAGGGTAAATTTAAAGAAGCCATTCCAAATTATGAAAAAACACTGGACTTAGATCCCAACCATTTTAAGGCGCACAATAATCTGGGGGTTGCCTATATCCGGACAGGAGATTGTGAGACAGCACAACTTCATTGTGAAAAAGCATTGTCGATTAATCCCAATTATGCAGGTGCCTATAACAATCTGGGGGAATGCCATTCAAATTTGGGGGATTATAAGACATCCCTGAAACATTACGAGGCTGCGATTAACCTGGAACCGAATCTTGTGGATGCCCACTGGAACCGTTCCCTGTCATTACTGGTCCAGGGACAATTGCCGGAAGGGTTTGCAGAGTATAAATGGCGCTGGAAAAGGCCGAATGTCATAAAGAGACAGATCGATCCGGCAACGCTGTGGGATGGCGGGCCATTGAACGGCAAGAATCTGCTGGTTTTTGAAGAACAGGGTGTCGGAGATGTTTTCCAATTTATCCGTTATCTGCCAATGCTCAAACAAACGGGAGCCAACGTCATATTTGAGGCGTCTCCCGGCCTTATCCGGCTATTGTCATCCCTTGACTATATTGACAAACTCTGGGTTAGAAACACCCGTCAGGATACCTATAATATCGACCGTTTTGATAAGCAGTGCGCCCTTTTAGATCTGCCTTCGATGTTCCGTACGGAAATAATGACAATCCCATCGGATGTGCCCTACCTGAACGCAGACCCAGGATTGAAAAAGTCCTGGGCAAGACGTTTTCAGGACAGCGATGCATTAAAAATCGGAATTGTATGGGCTGGCAATTCGGCACATCACAATGATTTTAACCGGTCATGCAGGTTAAGTTTTTTCGGTAGCCTGAGCAAACTTGAGGGCGTTGAATTATACAGCATTCAAAAAGAAAAATATGAGAAATGGACAGATATGGATCCATCATCCATCGGTATTAAAGATTTTACGCAGGATCTTCACGATTTTTCAGACACTGCGGCATTTATCAGTCATATGGATCTGATTATTTCCGTTGATACAGCAGTGGTTCATCTTGCCGGGGCCATGGCAAAGAACGTCTGGGTGTTGTTACCTTTTAATCCGGACTGGCGATGGCTGTTAAATCGTTCTGATTGTCCGTGGTATCCGACAATGACACTCTTCAGGCAGGATAAACCGGGAGACTGGCCAGGTGTTTTCACGGCTGTGGAAAAAAAACTGCAGGAAAAAACAAGGCAGACACCAAATGAGTAAACAAGCCCCCATACCCTACGGACGTCAGTCCATTGATGAGGACGATATTAAGGCTGTCTGTGATGTCTTAAGATCGGACTGGCTGACGACAGGACCCATGGTTGATCGGTTTGAGGCAGCTGTTGCCAATTATTGCGAAGTTAAATATGCCGTGGCGGTGAACAGCGGTACCGCAGCGCTGCATGCAGCCATGGATGCCATTAAAATTGGGCGGGGCGATGAAGTCATTGTTCCTCCGATAACATTTGCGGCAACAGCCAATGCCGTTGTGTACCAAGGCGGAACCCCTGTATTTGCCGATGTGGATGAACCAACCCTGCTCATAGACCCGGAGGAGGTTGAAAAAAAGATCACGCCTAATACCCGGGCAATCATTGCCGTGGATTATGCCGGCCAGATGTGTGATTACCATCGGCTGCGGCAGATATCTAAAAAGCACGGTATCTATCTGGTCTCAGATGCCTGCCATTCCATAGGCGGAAAATGGGACGGTAGACCGTCAGGTAGCTGCGCTGATTTGAATATATTCAGTTTTCATCCTGTTAAACACATAACCACCGGTGAAGGCGGGATGATTACATGCAATGATGAGACCCTGGCCCATCGAATGCAGCGGTTTAGGAATCATGGCATTAACCGGGATGCGACAACAAGACAGGCCGCAGATTCATGGGTTTATGAAATAAAAGAACTGGGATACAATTACAGGCTGACAGACTTTCAGTCTGCACTGGGACTGAGCCAGCTGGGTAAACTTGACGGATGGATCAAAAAACGGAACCAGATTGCAAGAGAGTATGACGCTTTTTTTGAAGATCAAAAGATGGCACGGCCGCTTCAAAAGAACAAAGATGTTCTGCATGCCTATCACCTGTACGTTGTAAGACTTGATTTTGAAAAGATCGGGAAAACCAAATCAGACATTTTTTCTGCAATGAAACAAAAAGGGATCTATCTGAATGTTCATTATATTCCTGTCCACCTTCAACCGTTTTATACCCGTAATTTCAAGACATTCAGGGGAATGTGCCCTGTCAGTGAAAAAGCATACGAGGATATTTTTTCTGTCCCGATATTTCCGGCGATGAAAAAAGATGATGTCGGCCGTGTATGCAATGCTTTGGATCAAATACTAAACGCTTAGGTAAGGATAGGGTTCATGACCAATACCCATGATATGCTCAACCAAATTGTTTCTCTGTATAATCAGAGAAATTTGAAAGATGCAGAAATTATTTGCCGGAAAGTTCTTGAACATGAACCGGACAATGCAAATGCCCATCATTTTTTAGGGATTATTGCATGGGAAGTAGGGGAGCTTGAGTTTGCAAAAACCTGTATCGAGAAATCAATTGCTCTGGATCCGGACAATCCCTCCTGTTACCTGAATATGGGTAATGTTTTTCAAAAAGAAAATAAATACGCTGACTCGCTTAAATGGTATGAAAAGGCACTTGATTTTGAGTATTCAGAAAAACAAAAGGTCTATAACAGTATTGGCGTTGCACAGACAAAACTGGGCCGGCTTGAAAAAGCAGTTACAAGCCTTGGCAAGGCGATTGAACAGGATCCCAATTATGTTGAAGCGCATGCGAATATCAGCGTTGCCTATAAAGATATGGGCCAGTATGAAAAGGCTCTGGTATCGTGTGAAAGAGCGATCCAATTGTCTCCGGGGTTTGTCCCGGCTCGCTGGAACCGGTCGATCCTCTGGTTTTTAAAGAGCGATTTCTCCAGGGCATGGCCGGAGTATGAATGGCGCTGGAAACGTCCGCAAACCCCCCCAAAGGGATATTGCTTCAGGAGCAAGGTGGGCCGGGCAGGCCTTTCATGGGAAAACGTTGTTTGTGTATGAGGAGCAGGGGATGGGGGACACCATCCAGTTTATACGATACCTTCCATTTGTGAAACAGCTTGGCGGGAATGTTATTTTCGAGGTAATCCCGCCGCTGGTAAGGCTGGTTGAGCCGTTTAAGGGGTTTGACCGGCTCTGGGTGGGGCAAAAAGATGTGGATACCCGCGGAACAGACCGGTTTGATTATCATATCCCGTTGATGTCGCTGCCTGGGTTATTTAACACACAACTGGATAATATCCCGGCCCAGTGTCCTTATCTGGGCGCAGATGAGGCTTTGGTTAAAATCTGGCAGCATCGTATGGGAGAAGCTAAAGGGCTTAAAATAGGGGTGGTATGGGCCGGACACCCAAACCATGAAAATGATCATAACCGCTCAATTCCCCTGAAACGGTTTTCAAGTCTGAAAAATATTAAAGGGGTCGTGTTTTACAGTCTTCAAAAAGAAAAACATGACAAATGGACCAATATTGATCCGGATGATTTTTTTGAAAAAGACCTGGGAGATCAGATCAGTGATTTCGCAGATACCGCCGCGATTATAGAAAATCTGGATCTGGTGATTTCTGTTGACACGGCCGTGGTCCATCTGGCCGGTGCCATGGGGAAAAAAGTCTGGACCCTGGTTCCGTTTGCCCCTGACTGGCGATGGATGATCGAGCGAAACGATTCCCCCTGGTATCCGACAATGAAATTGTTCAGGCAACCCAGACCCGGTGACTGGGGGACTGTTTTCAAGAATCTGAAGAAGTGTTTAAAAAAAGATGTTAAAGGTTAAGTGTCGGCAAATGTTGGGTTTTATCTCTTTTGCCTGGTATCTTTGAATAAAAAATTATAAACTGTGCTCAGAAAATAGTTGACAAGGAATTTAAAAACATATAGATTGCTCGTGTTTTTTCGATTGGCCACGGGCCGTTAACTCAGTTGGTAGAGTATCTGCCTTTTAAGCAGAGAGTCGCTGGTTCGAGCCCAGCACGGCCCACCACCAAAAAGAAAAACATACGCGTCCCCATCGTCTAGCCCGGTCCAGGACACCGGCCTTTCACGCCGGCGACAGG
>CAZLTD010000167.1:0-9593 GCA_964562385.1 uncultured Desulfobacula sp. | reverse complement strand
ACACCAAGAAAATTACAGGCCAGGATACCGTGGATTTCATTAAATTCCGCCAGAACGTTGCGCAGGCCCGTGACTGGGATCTGGATATGTTTGCCGAAGTTATGGGAACGCCCAAGGAATAAAGGAGGATTGATAATTTTTAATGAATAATTGAGGAAAAGGGCCATTTGATATATGACAGGGCACAGGCATTAAATCCTGTGCTCTGTTAGTTTTTAGCCGTGGCGATTAATTATAAAGGTGTTTATGAACATACAGCAATTGATGGATCAACGTAAAAGTATCAGGAGATATCTTGATAAACCGGTGGCCAGGATGGATATTGAAGATATCATTGCATCTGCCGGCATGGCACCATCAGCTATTAATCTTCAGCCATGGGAATATGTGGTGACCTATGGAGAGGAAAAGGATCGCCTGGTGCGCAATCTTAAAAAGACCCACGCCATTCAAAATGTGTCCTGTGGGCCGGGTACTGAAAAACCGCTGTCTCCCCGGTTTGCGTCAAGAAGCAGGCAGGCGGTTAAAGCGATGAAACCGCAGGTGGCAAAGGTGGACCCGGACTTTAACCATTTTATAGAGCAGGGAAGCTGCTCTTTTTACGGGGCGCCTGTTGCCGTCATTGTCTGTATGGATAAAATATTTCCGGCCATCCGCTATCTGGATGTGGGGTTGTCGGTGTCATACCTTCTGCTTGCAGCCGAGCAGAAAGGGCTGGCCACCTGCCCCATCGGTTTGATCACCGAATACGGGGACCAGATCAAAGACAGCTTGAATATTGATGACGGCAAAGAAGTTCTTTTAGGGATTGCACTGGGGTATGCGGATGAAACTGCGCCTGAAAATGATATGAAACCCCAAAGAGAGCCGGTGGATGAGATACTGGACTGGTATGAATAGTTTATTTGTAATAAACGAATGGTAGAGGGTTTGTAAAATTATGATCGTCAGAAATATAAATGACAAAGAGGTGCTTGCCACGACCTATCAGGCGCACGGGGGTGCTGTGGCCCAGATGATTCTGGATCGAAGGAATCTGGAAGAGTTGGGGTTTCTGGCCATTGCCCGTCTTATGCCCGGCAAAGAGATCGAATCTCATGTGGACCCCATGGAAGAAATCTATTTTGTGCTAAGCGGTACAGGATTGATGCATGTGGATGATGAAAAACAGCAGGTCATTGCCGGGGATGCTACCTGGGTCCCGCAAGGATCATCCCACAGTCTTTATAATAATGGTAAGGAAATTTTAATTATACTGGTTACGGCGTCACCCTGGGATAAATAATTTTGCAGGAACCTGTTCCACCTCAAGGAGCGATAAACACCTGGTCGTCAAATTGATCTTCCAGCGCCCTTGAAAGCTTTAAAGCTGCCTGATCATCGTCAAGGGTCACCATTAATTCTCCTTTTTTCCCCACCGCCAAACGACCGTGCTCTTCGACCACTTTTGCCACATTGTCGGGATCCATTGTCCACCATCCCCGGGTTCGCATTAAAAGCTCTTTGCCCTTCAGCTTCCGGGGCGTGACAAGATCGATGTCGCGGAACCAGGAAGACCACCCGATTTGTGCCGGCTCTTTGAGCACGGGGCTTACCGGATCATGATAAATTCGGCACCGGCCAAACAGCCTTAAGTGAATCATTTGAACCCCTCCAGGACCAGGGCAAGAAGTTGCGGCTGGTCTGATGATAAAACCGGTTCTTGGATCAGGTTGAATTTTTTAAAAGCCAGATCCTGACACAGGCCAAAAATAGTCTGCCAGGTATGATCATCCAGATGGATATTATTTTCAAGCGCCTTTTGGCACGCGGCTTCAAATGTTGTGAGCCTCAGTTCCCTGGCAGGTCTTAGCTTTGGATGGAAAAAGGATATGTCATGCTGCCGGATAAACAGCCGGTCAAGGGTCTCCATCCTGGAAAAATAGTCACGCGTTCGAAGGACCTGTGGAACCTTTCCCCAGTCATCAGCAACGTTCATGTCAAAGCTCCACAATGCTGGAAGTAGCAGACTGCCAGCATTCATTAATGGTCCTGTTATATTAAACTTATCGTTTTGCAAAATACTATTATTTTAATTTCTCAAAAAAAACAAGGGGTTCACATTGCCGGATCTTTGCCGGGGGGGGGTATTATTTTTTTCAAGGTTGTGTTTTGCGCCATGTTTTTGCCGGAATCGGGATTTGGATTTTGTCTTGCAAAAAAGCTATAATAAAGCTATGGTGTGGATAGTTGAAGCAGTCTGGAAATTGAAGCTCAATTCTCCTTAAAAGATAGAAAACACGCCTTTCTACGTATGCTAACCCCGTTAATAAATTATATTTTTTTTGCTTGACACGTAGTTATTATGTAGCTTATATATAGTTACATTGTGCTAGATGGAAGGGGTAATATTAAGATCACCGCTGGTGATTTTATTTTTGTTATTAAGGGCTTAAGCCCAAAAGAGTGTATACATAGCATAGATCTTGACAAAAGGGGATTAAAAAATGAGGTACGCAGAGACGGGGTTTAATTTAGAAGTCGATTTAACCCGGGGGAACATCGAGAAAGTCGCAACGGACCCGAAAGAAACCGAGCTCTATCTTGGGGGTCTGGGAACAAATGCCAAAATAATGTGGGACAGGGTAAGCCCTGAAACCCAGGCCTTTGATCCGGAGAACCTGTTAATTTTCGGTGCCGGCCTTTTGTGCGGGACCCCTGCCACCGGCTGTAACCGTACCATTCTTACCACCATTTCTCCCCAGACCAAGCTTCTGGCATTTTCCATGATGGGCGGGTTCTGGGCGCCGGAACTCAAATATGCCGGATATGACAAGGTGGTTTTCCGCGGCAAGTCTGAAAAACTGGTCTATCTGTATATTAATAATGATAATGTTGAGATTCGGGATGCGGCCCATCTGCACGGCAAAGGATCTATCGAGAGCGCCGAGATAATTAAAAAAGAACTTAATGAGCCCAAAGCCCAAGTGGCAGCCATTGGCCTTGCCGGGGAAAACAGGGTCTATTATGCCTCTGTTGAGCAGGGAAGATCTTCAGCCAGCCGCGGCGGTATCGGCGCTGTGATGGGTGATAAGAATATCAAGGCGGTGGTGGTCCGCGGTACCAAAGATATCAATATTGCCGATCCGGAAAAGTTTTTAGGACTTTGCAATGAAGTATTGGAATATATCAAATATAGAGAAACTCATCCCATTCCCGGTGTGATGCCAATTCTGGCAGGGCTTGGCTCTCCCCAGGAGATGAAGGTTCATGATGAAAAGTGGCACACGGAAAATTTTATGTGGGGCAACTCCAGAACCCGGAGAAAAGGATTCTGGACCGAAGATGTGGAAAAAGAGTGGACCGAAACCCTGAACAATGCCAAAACCCGTGAGATCTCCTGTTTTAACTGCCCCATGAAATGCGGCGCCACCCTTTCTTTGCCAGGCATGCCCACCTACATGATGAAATGTTTTACAAAGCTGACCTATACCATGGGCGCTTACTCAGATCTGGATTTTGGATTAAGAATCGCACAAAAGGCAACCGAGTATGGTCTGGATGGATTTTCCGCGCCCCAGGTCATGGCCTTTGCCCTGGAGCTTCTGGAAAACGGGATTCTTAAAGATGACGATTTCCCGGGAATGCCTGAAGATAACGAGGGGCAGTTCTACTACTTGCTGGACATGATTGTAAAAAGGGAAGGTGTCGGTGATATCCTGGCCAAAGGAACCTATTGGGCTGCCGAAGAGATCGGCAACGGAGCCCATGAGTATGCCCACAACAATATCAAAAAACATGAACAGCTGCCCCTGAAGCTGTCCATGCTCAACCCGATCTATTTTCTGATGTATGCCACGGGCGAAAAGATGAATATTACCCAGATTGAAGGGCAGTTCCCCCAGGCACCCTTCCCGACGGTTGAGGCAAGAGAAGAGTTTTGCAAAGACTGGATCCAGGTACCGGATGACCGGTTTAAAGAGATTTTGATGAAATGGGAATTTAGAGGCGAGTATTCCAACCCCTATTACCCAACTGTTGAAAATACCTGTGACATCGTGGACTGGCAGGAGAGAATGCACTATATCGATGATGCTTTAGGCCAGTGCGCAGGCCTGTCATCATTCCCCTTGAAGCCCCCGTATCACATTCACAATTATCCGAAATTCATCTCAGCCGGTGCCGGTATTGATATGGATGAGGACAAACTGACAGCGGCCGCCCAGCGGTATAGAACCCTGGTCCGTGCCATCAATATCAGCCGCGGCATGAGAAGGGTCGATGAAGCACCGCCGGCGAATCACTGGAAGAAACGGTTCCCCGAACTTGAGCAGGAACTTTTAGATGCGTATTACAAGCTCAAAGGCTGGAACAATGAAGGCATCCCCACCCAGGAATATCTCAATGAAATGGAACTGGGTTACGTGGCAGATGAATTCATGGAAAGAGGTATCTTATCCGAAGACGTTGCCGTAGAAAAAGAGACAAATTAGAGGGAGGGTGCAAACCTTGGCTGAAAAAAAGACAAAAACAATTAAGACCTTAAAAATAGATGTGGATAAATGCAACGGATGCAGGGCCTGTGAAGTAATTTGTTCCGCCTTTCATGCATCACCCAGATACAGCAGCAACAACCCGGCAAGATCCCGCATCAGAATTATTCGTGACCCGCACAGAGATATCTATGTGCCGGTGTATGCCGGTGAATATACCGTGGCCGAATGTGCAGGGCGCGATAAATACACCATTGACGGCAAAGAGTACGATGAGTGTTCTTTTTGCCGCGCCTCCTGTCCTTCCCGTACGGAATTCAAGGAACCGGATTCCGGGCTTCCGTTAAAGTGCGACATGTGTGAAGGTGAAGAGGAACCTTTATGTGTAAAATGGTGCCTGGTGGATGCACTGTCTGTTGAAGAAAGAGAAGAAGAGGTGGATGAAGAGGTGGAGATGGAAGACCTCGACATCGGTCTGGAATCGCTGGCAGATAAATACGGCATGGACAAGATCGCGGATGCTCTTGCCCGAATGAATGATAAAGGCGAATAAGAAAGCGTAAACCTTTCACGGTATAAAAGAGGATCAATGTGGAAACTGTAGCCCCCTTCATAGAAGTAATAGATGAGATAAAAGAGGCCGGCGGTGATATATTTAAGATGTGCTTCCAGTGTGGATTGTGCGACTCTGTTTGTCCCTGGAACAAGGTCAGAGATTTTTCCATGCGAAAGCTTATCCGGGAAGCGGCTTTTGGTTTAAGTGAGGTCGAAGGCGAAGATATCTGGCGATGCACCACCTGCGGTACCTGTCCTGACCAGTGTCCCAGGGGCGTAAAGCAGATCGATATCAGTGTGGCGCTTCGGCGCGTGGCAGCCGAATATGAATTGTTCCCGCCATCGGTGAAATCTGCCCGTACAGCCAGGGCCAGCCTGATTTCCGAAGGCAACCCGCTGCAGGGTGACCGCGGTAAACGTTCTGAATGGGCAGATGACCTGTCCGTGAAAACATACGAAGAAGGCATGGAGGCGCTCTATTTTGTGGGTTGCTACCTGTCTTATGACCCGCGGATGAAAAAAGTGGCAATAGCCACGGCCAATGTCCTTAAAAAAGCCGGTGTTGAATTCGGTATCCTTGGGGACAAGGAGAGCTGCTGCGGAGAAAGTATAAGAAAGACCGGTGCTGAAAAAGTGTTTAAAGACCTTGCCCGCGCCAATATAAAAGCGTTCATCGATAATGGGGTGAAAAAGATCATCGTATCCTCCCCCCACTGCTACCATACCTTTAAAAATGAATATCCCGAGTTCATGGTCAACTTTGAGGTTCAGCATATCAACCAGTATCTTTTAGAGCTGATCAATGACGGGCGCCTGGAGTTGACAAAAGAGTTCGGTAAAAGTGTCACCTATCACGATCCCTGCTATCTGGGCCGTCACAACGATGTCTATGATGAACCCCGGGATCTGTTGAAAAAAGTGACAGGGCTTGATCTGGTAGAGATGGAAGCATTTGGTAAGAACAGTCTGTGCTGTGGCGGCGGCGGCGGCCGGATCTGGATGGACACCCCCCAGGAAGAGCGGTTCTCGGACATCCGCTTAAAACAGGCCCATGCCACAGGGGCCCAGGTCCTTGCGACATCCTGTCCATACTGCATTACCAACTTTGAAGAGAGCCGGCTGAACCTTGAATATGAAGATATTCTTGAGGTGAAGGATGTCACAGAGATTATCAATGAGATGCTCTGACTTTTATAAAAAGGTAATAGTTAAATAGTGTACAAAAGGTCAATTTCGATACCTTCGGATGTAACGGGCCTAATTATACGATGAGGAGAAGCAAATTGGGAAACGACGTACTGCCAATTGAGAACATGCAAATGTTTTCTGATAGCCTTAAAGGCAAAAACTTTGGAGACGTAATGGTTGTGGGTGGAGGGGTCAGCGGTATCCAGGCTTCTCTGGATCTTGCCACAGCCGGTTTTAAAGTATATCTGATTGAGAAAGGCGCCAGTATCGGCGGGCATATGTCCCAGCTGGACAAAACCTTTCCAACCAACGACTGCTCGATGTGAATTCTCTCTCCTAAACTGGTCGAGGTCGGCCGGCATCCAAACATAGAGGTTCTCACATTTTCAGAAGTAGATACCATTGAAGGGCAACAGGGTGATTTTCAGGTTACACTGAAAACCCGGCCCAGATATATTATTGAAGACAGGTGCACAGGATGTACTACCTGTGTAGAGTATTGTCCTGTGGAGTATCCCGATGCGTTCAACCAGGGTATTTCCAATAATAAAGCCGTTCATGTCTATTTTTCCCAGGCCATACCGCTGGTGGCTTACATTGATGATTCATGCCTGAAACTCAAAGAAAATAAGTGTGATATCTGCCGGGGTGTATGTCAGGCAAATGCCATAGATTTCAGACAGACCCCGACAAAAACTAATATCAATGTCGGTGCGGTTATACTTTCTGCGGGGATAACCCCCTTTGATCCGTCCGCCAGGGAAGAGTACGGCTATACTAAGTATGACAATGTGGTCACGAGCATGGATTATGAGCGTCTATTATCTTCCACCGGCCCCTATGAAGGCCAGGTGCTTCGTGCTACAGATAAAGAACACCCCAAAAATGTGGCCTGGATCCAGTGTGTTGGGTCCCGTCGCGTAACCGAAGGGGATAACTCATATTGTTCAGGTGTCTGCTGTACCTATACCCAGAAACAGGTCATCCTGACCAAAGATCATGATAACGATTCAAAATGCACGGTATTTCACAATGATATCCGGTCCTTTGGAAAAGATTTTGAACGATTTTTCCAGCGGGCGGAAGCATTGCCGGATACAAGATTTATCCGGTCTTATGCGTCCATTGCTGGTGAAAATCCGGAGAATAATAATATCCGGGTCCGATATGCCACAGCCAATGACGGGGTCAAAGAAGAAGAATTTGACATGGTGGTTCTCTCTGTCGGTTTGAATCCGCCCAAAGCCTATAAAGAGATCTCCGAGCAATTCGGTATCGATATTACACAAAAAGGGTTTGCCAAAATAGACTCTTCCAACCCGGTAAAAACAAATCGGCCGGGGGTTTATGTCAGCGGTTCCTTCCAGGGGCCCACCGATATTCCTGAATCGGTTTTCTCCGCCAGTGCGGCAGGCTCTCAGATCGGAGAAATTTTAGATTACCGCCGCGGCAAACTGGACCAAAAACGGGTCTATCCGGAACAGCGGAATGTTGCCAATGAAGAACCCAAAATAGGTGTCTTTGTCTGCCATTGCGGTGCCAATATTTCAAGTGTTGTCGATGTGACGGCAGTTGTGGATTATTGTCTGACGCTGCCACATGTGGTTTATGCCACCCAGCAGATTTTCTCATGCGCCACTAACTCGGCCAAAGAGATTACAGAACTGGCAGTGGAAAAAGGGTTAAACCGGGTTGTCATCGCTGCCTGTTCACCCAGAACACTTGAGCCGCTTTTCCAGGATACATTAAAAGAGGCCGGTTTAAACCAGTATTACCTGGATATGGCAAATATCCGTGAACATTGCTCATGGGTACATTCCAAACAAAAAGAAGATGCTACCCAGAAATCATTTGACCTGGTAAGAATGTCCATTGCACGCGCCGCCAAACTGGAAGCGCTCCAGGAGTTTGATCTGCCGGTGAACAAAACAGCCCTTGTCGTAGGTGGCGGGATTGCCGGCATGACCTGTGCCCTGTCCATTGCCAAGCAGGGACATGAAGTTGAGCTTATTGAAAAGAGTAAAGATCTGGGCGGAATGGGAAGACGGCTCCATACCACACTAGAAGGTCTGGATGTTCAAACCTATCTGGATAACCTGATTTTGGATGTGTATAAAAATCCCATGATTCATGTCTCCCACGAGGCAACCATTAAAGATGTTGACGGGTATCTGGGCAATTTTACAACAGTAGTTGAAACCGAAGGGCGGACCAAGGTGATCAAACATGGTGCCTCAGTACTTGCCATCGGTGCACAGGAATATAAGCCTGAAGAATACCTGTACGGTCAGAATGATAATGTATTTACCCATATGGAACTGGGAGAACAGATTTCCGATGGCAATGAGACAGTACTCAATGCTGAATCACTTGTCATGATCCAATGTGTGGGATCAAGAAACGAAGAGCGTAATTATTGCTCCAGAATATGCTGCGGACATGCGGTCAAAAATGCCATTAAATTGAAAAAGAAAAATCCGGAAATGCGGATTTACGTTCTCTTCCGCGATGTCAGAACCTATGGTTTCAGGGAAGATGCATATCGGGAAGCCATGGAGCTTGGCGTTCAGTTTGTCCGGTACACCCCTGAAGATGCCCCCGAAGTTGAAGAGGCCAAAGAGGGAGGCAAGGATGTAATCCGGGTAACGGTGACAGACACCATTTTAGGACAACGCCTGGAACTGGATGCAGATGTATTATCGCTGGCTGCGGCAGTGATTCCGGCTGATTCCACACCGCAGATAGCAGGGCTGTTTAAAGCTGCAATGAGTCCGGATAATTTCTTTAAAGAGGCCCATGTAAAACTTAAACCGGTTGAATTTGCTACCGATGGAGTCTTTCTTTGCGGTACGGCCCATTATCCCAAGCATATTCCCGAAACCATCAACCAGGCCTATGGTGCGGCTGGCAGGGTGTTAACCCTGTTGTCCAAAGATACGGTCACCACGGCCGGTACAGTGGCAAGGATCGATTATAAGGCCTGTGTGGGCTGCCAGACCTGTATGCCGTTGTGTCCCTATGATGCCATTACATACAATGAAAAAAGAAAAGTATGTGTGGTCAACCAGATTCTGTGCAAAGGTTGCGGCAATTGCGCATCTGCCTGCCCATGCCACTGTGCCAATCTTTTGGGATATAAACCGGATCAGATACTGGCCCAGATTGGAGCAGCATAACAAAGACTAAAAAGCAATTATTAAGCTGTTGCTGAAAACTGATAGCTGAACACTGAAAACTTAATATACAAGGAAAGAAGCCAATGAGTGACACAAATTTTGAACCCCATATCATCGCATTTTTGTGTACATGGTGAGCGTATGGCGCTGCTGACCTGGCTGGGGTCAGTCGTATGCAGTACCCGGCAAATATCCGCGTGAT
>CAZLTD010000166.1:0-9868 GCA_964562385.1 uncultured Desulfobacula sp. | reverse complement strand
GTAATTTCAATTGCTTACAACAATGCTGTTACCCCGTGAATGAATACAAATATTCCACTGTAGTGCAGGTGCATTCCCGCGACAAACACCATGGCGATTATGATTGTCTGCCTTGCAAACGCCATAAAATTAAATTTGGGCAGCGCCTTTGGCCGCTGAAAGGTCATTACAACGAATATGGCCAGCATAATAATAAAGGAGGTAATGCAGTAAGCACATGTGGCCTTGATCACGAATACGGATATGCCGATAAGATAAATACTGTATCCAAGACCGATCATCGACACTCTCCATGCAGACTTCCAGTGTGATCCGATATTGCGGACCTTGATACCTATATAGAACAGCAACGCGTATGTCAAAAAGCCCCATAAGGCTGTGGGCAGCATCAAAAAGGTGCCCCACCGGCTCTTCTGGACAATATCGCATGCGCTTCCGTCACTGCAGAGCAGGGGAGCTGTTTCCAGCCAGCCGCTGATAACCAGATACGCGCTGAGTATCATGCCTGCGGCAGCCAATCCTGCCAGTATCCGGTTCGGTTTTTTCATCCTGCGCTGCGCTGGCTGTTTTTTTTGTGAGGTCTGTTTGCGTCTCTTTTTCTTACCCACTATATTTTCCTTTTATTGAAATCTAAAATAACATCTCAAAGTATAGTAAATTTACCACACAAAAAAACACCCCGGTGAGAATTTTTTGGCTGTTTTTTATCCGGTTGTCAAAGAAAACTCTACTTAAGCGGTTTATCTCCTGATGTGCCTGTATCAAAGTGGGGATAAAATTTCGGATTATACGGTTAGATAATCATCGGGCAAAAGCTGATTGGAATCAATATTGGCCAGTGTACTTTCCAGATGGTACCCAATGGCTTTAACGGCTTGCTCTTCATCTTTTGTTTCAAGCATATGAAGAATGTCCTGGTGTTCGACAGGTGAAGAATTATTCACATCCACCCGTTGATAAAACGGATCAAATAGTATGAGATAAATTGTTGATTTCTGGATGAGTTCATTGATGTAATGAATCAAAATACTGTTTCCGGATTTTTGAGCTATTTTCATATGAAATTCAGCATTTATCTTGTATTCCTGATCCTGAGCTTCTGGTTTGAAACCCTTTTTTTCGATATCGATCAACTTTCGAAGTCCATGAAAATCCCTGTCGGTAAAATTGTTAATGGCCAATGAAACAGCCATTTTTTCAAGCTGAGATCTCACCTGAAATGATTCTTTAATCTCCTCAAAAGAAGGGCTCACCACTGAAACACCCTTATTTGGACGGTGTTCAGCAAGTCCCTCATACACCAGTCGTTTAATCGCTCCTTTAACAGTGGCACGACTCATCTTGAGACTGGTTGACAAGGAGACCTCTTTAAGTTTACTGCCTTTTTTTATATATCCCTTAAATATGGCAACCTTGATTTTGGTATAGGCCAATTCTTCCAGATTACCGGCCATATATCACCTCCTGAAAACATTGAAATGAAATTGGGTTGGTGCGTTTGTTTGATTCATCCATGTCCATCATTGTCAAGCCTGTTGTAATATTTGTTGAGCATGTATTGTTGAACAATTTTTGTTGACAAATCTATAAGAGGCCTGTAGGAAAGTCAAGCAGAAAGTTATATGAAAAAAAGCAACAATAAAACTTTAAGCACCTGTTTTTTATAAAAAATACAAGCGGTGATTGAAGCGATTAACGCGTTTTAAAAAGGAAAACCAATGGAAAAAAAGAATATCAATTTACCCAAACAAGCCAGCGTTGTAATCATTGGTGGCGGGATTATCGGCTGTTCGATTGCGTATCATCTGGGCCATATGGGATGTAAAGACGTGGTTCTTCTGGAACGGGATGAATTGACCTCAGGGACAACATGGCATGCCGCAGGACTGATGGTGACATTTGGATCTTTATCTGAAACTGCGACCCAGATGCGGCTGTACGGCCGTGATCTTTATACGAATCTTGAGGCCGAAACCGGATTGTCAACCGGATTTACACCTGTCGGATTTATCGAAGCCGCCAGTAACAGGGACCGCCTGGAAGAGTACAGACGGGTTGCTGAGTTTAACCGGTATTGCGGTGTGGATGTTCATGAAATTTCCCCCAAAGAGATCAAGGATCTGTTCCCATTAGCCAGAGTGGATGATCTGCTTGCCGGGTTTTATGTAAAGGAAGATGGCCGGGTAAATCCGGTTGATGGTACCATTGCCCTGGCAAAAGGTGCAAGAAACCAAGGTGTCAACATCATCGAAGGTGTATCTGCTACAGGTGTGATAAAAGAGAACAACAGGGTTGCCGGTGTAAAAACCCTTCAGGGTGATATCAAGGCCGATGTTGTGGTGAATTGTGCCGGTATGTGGGCCCGCCAGCTCGGCGATGTTGACGGGATTAATATACCAAACCAGGCAGCCGAGCATTATTACCTGATTACCGAAGAGATAGACGGTATCCCTCAAAATATGCCGGTACTGGAAGACCCTTCTCATTACGGGTATTACAGAGAAGAGGTTGGAGGACTGATGATCGGTATGTTTGAACCGGTCTGTGCGCCCTGGAAATTGAAAAAAGTGCCTGAAACCTTCTCTTTTGGTGAAATCGAACCGGACTGGGATCGAATGGGACCATTTTTGGAAAAGGCAATGTCCAGGGTGCCTATCACAGAAGAACTTGGTGTTAAAAAGTTTTTCTGCGGACCGGAAAGTTTTACAGCGGATCTGTCAGCCATTATCGGTGAAGCACCGGAATTGAATAATTATTTTGTTTGTGCAGGCCTTAATTCCGTGGGTATCATCATGGGCCCGGGTCTTGGAAGGATGATGGCACACTGGATTATGAACGGAGAACCGGGCTGCGATATCACAGGATTTAATATTGATCGGCTGCATACATATCAGAACAACCATAATTATAGAAAACACAGAACAGTTGAATCCCTTGGGAAGGTTTATAAGCCACACTATCCGTATCAATCAATGGAAACGGCAAGGGGCGCTAAAAAGTCTGCAGTTTACGACCGGCTGAAAGATCAGGGTGCATATTTTAAAGATGTCAGTGGCTGGGAAGGTGCAGACTGGTTTGCATTAGATGGGAAAAAACCTGAAATTAAGAAACACTCATGGGGCAAGGCAGACTGGTTTGAAAATTGGGAAAAAGAACACAAAGCCGCAAGAGAGGATGTCATCCTTATGGATATGTCCTTTATGTCAAAGTTCATGGTCCAGGGACGGGATGCGGGCAAAGTGTTGGATTATATCTCTGCAAATGAGGTAAACAATCAGTTAAACCGGGTGACTTATACCCCCTGGCTGAATAAGGATGGAAAACTCGAAGCTGATTTGACCGTGGCAAAGCTAAAAGAGGAAAAATTTCTGGTCGTTGTGACGGACACCATGCACCGCCATGCCGAGACCTGGCTGAAAAGAAACATTCCATCGGACAGTCATGCCTTTGTAACAGATATGACATCCGCCTATGCACAGATCAATATTCAGGGCCCCAGATCAAGACAATTGATGCAAAAGATTACCATGACCGATATGTCAAATGATGCATTTCCATACCGGCATATTGAAGAGATATCCATAGGCTATGCCAGGGCATATTGCGGAAGGATGACCTATCTGGGTGAGCTTGGATATGAACTTTTCATTCCCACAGAACAAACCCTTCATGTTTATGACACCATTATTGATGCAGGAAAAGAGTTTAACCTTACCCATGCAGGGTTGAAAGCATTGGGAAGTCTGCGAATGGAAAAAGGTTACAGAGATTATGGTCATGACATGGATAACACGGATGATCCATATGAAACCGGGCTGGGATTTACTATTAAACTGGATAAGTCCTCTGACTTCATCGGAAAAGATGCCTGCATTAAAAAGAAGGACCAGGGCCCTTTAAAAAGACGTTTGGCCCAGGTGCTGGTTAAGGATCCGGAACCGTTACTGTTCCATGCAGAAATTATAATTAGAAATGGAAAAAATGCAGGATATGTAAGATCTGGTTCATATTGCTATACCCTGGGCGGCGCAATTGGACTGTTTATGATTGAAGCAGAACAAGCCATCGACAACGCATACATCGATCAGGGTAAATGGGAAATAAATATTGCAGGCAAGCTGTATCCTGCATCAGTCTCATTAAAACCGATGTATGATCCTGACAATAAAAAGATCAAAAGTTAGAAAAATAATAAAGGAAGTTTGGATAGATGAAAATTTTTGTGTGTGTAAAGCATGTTCCTGATACGGCAAACAGTATTACTGTATCCGGGGAAGCCTCTTATGATGATCAAGACGTCAAATTTATTATCAATCCTTATGATGAATATGCGCTTGAAGAAGCGGTAAGTCTTATTGAAGAAAAAGGCGGAGAAGTTGTCGTTGTTACCCTAGGGTTGGAATCGGCTGTTACGACAATAAGAAATGCACTGGCCATGGGTGCGGACCGGGCAATTCATGTAAAAACAGACAGCCGGTTCCCGGACAGTTCCCTGACCGCTAAAGCACTAAAAGCTGTTATGGATGAAGATGGATTACCGGATCTGATATTTACAGGCAGGGCATCTGTGGATACGGAAAGCTTTCAGACGGCATATCGGCTTGCACACATGCTGGATATGCCATTTGTAAACAATGTATCAGAAGTAAACTTCAAGGAAGATAAAGTCATTGTCAGTGCAGAGATCGGTGGGGCGGCAAAACAGGTTGTTGAAATGAATTTGCCTGCCGCTATAGGTGCGGCAAAAGGCTTAAATGAGCCCAGATATCCAAAAGTAATGCAGGTCATGAAAGCCAAGAAAAAAGAGATAAAACAGATGGATCTGTCTGACCTTGGCATAGATTTCGGGAATGAAAAAGTAATCATGAAAAAGCTGGAAATCGTACCGGAAAGATCTGGCGCTCAACTGATAGAGGGGTCTGTAGACGATCAGGTAACTGAACTTGTCAGAATCCTTACTGAGAATGAAAAGGTAATATAAAATGATTCGTACAGGTGTTTTAATAGAAATTGAAAATAACAGGGTAAAAGAGACCAGTCTCGGGGTGATGACTGCTGCATCCGGCCAGGAAATATATGCGCTTGTTCCTATGAGCGATACAACGGCCGTGAATGATAAACTAAAAGAGTATGGCGCAGATACCATTGTCGGCATCAATGGACTGGACAGTACTGAAATAAACCCTGATTTTCAGGCCTGTGTGCTGGTTAAGGCCATAAAGGAATATGATCTTACAGCACTGATCGGGACAGCCAGCACGCTTGGCAGTGATCTTTTCGCCAGAACTGCTGCAATCCTTGATGAGGCCTTGCTGTCTGATTGCATTCAATTGGATATCGAAGGGAAACAAGCGGTTAAATCACATTTTTCCGGTAAAACATTTGCAACATTGAAGACCACCGGACCGCTTCTTTTAGCAACCATCCGTCCCAACGCTGTTGAGCCTGAACCATCGGATGGTAAGGGACAGGTAACTCGATTTGAACCGGGTATTGTAGATCCGGCAGTTTTAAAGATTCAGGAGATAAAAAAAGAAAGTGATGACAAGCCGGATCTCATGGAAGCTCCCATTGTCATATCTGGTGGGCGTGCCATGGACAGTGAAGAGAATTTTAGCATGCTTGAAGCCTGTGCTGAAAAACTTGGTGCTGCGGTGGGTGCGTCAAGAGCGGCCGTGGATGCCGGGTTCGCACCCCACACAATGCAGGTCGGACAGACAGGAAAAACCGTCAGTCCCCGACTCTACATTGCCTGTGGTATTTCAGGCGCTGTTCAGCATTTTGCCGGTATGAAAACATCAAAAGTGATTGTTGCCATTAATAAGGATAAAGACGCCCCAATTTTTTCAAAGTGCGATTATGGAATAATTGGAGATATCTTTGAAGTTGTCCCCAAACTGACAGAAAAATTGTAGTTTTGGTTGAAAACTATGATTCAGAATTATTCGAATAATTTTCTCTTAGAAGCCCCATTTTGATGCCAAAATGGGGCCGCTAAGAGCAGCTTTTCATGGTTTGAAAAAACATCTTTTGAAAAAATTGACTCGGTCCGACTCTCTTTTACTCTTTCACTGTATAAGTCAGTGCCCCTAAATCAATATCCTTACTCCCAAGTTCCTGGAAAATATGGATGGTCCACAGACCCGGCTTTTCAGTGGTTATTTTTTTCCAGGTTCTATATCTGAATGCACTGTTGAGTGCGATTTTCTGGGTTTTTCTGATCCGTTTGTTTCTGGTGTAAGTAATAAATATGTCCGCAGTATCATCCACGGGGATCATAAAATTCATCCAAAGATAAATGTCATCACCGAGTTTAATATCATTACCCTCAAAAGAGAGGGCACAGTCATTTTTAGTTGCTTCTTCTTTGCCCATTTCATGGCACAGGGTGTAAGCCACGAGAATGGCACCACCGCCTTTACCCTGGTTATAATAATTCATTACTTTTTGGGTTTCTTTTGAGCTGGGTTTGTCAATATCAACAGCAAAAGCAAGACCAGGCATGGACAACAGTAGGGTTGCAATAATCAACAGCTTCTTCATGGTTCATCTCCTTTTAGAATTAAATAGATCCGGATATTTCACGAACCGATGACCATCATTAAATATTGTAGTATTATTACTCATATTCTCATGAAATATTCGGGTTAAACCTCTTTAACCCTTTCACTTAGAGCAACTTGTGTGCCTAATTAAATCAGTGATGGCTATAGAGCATGAACTGCAGCAGTGATAGCAACCTGAAATCAAGGGTGTATTCATTTTTTTTTGATTTGAGAAATAGATTTTTTATAGAGGGAAAGGAATATTATACATGCCACATTGATGATATTTGCAACTATAGTGTTGATATCTAATCATGACTGGGTTTAATTCCCCGTTGCCCTTGGCCGAAGGATATTTATGAAATAAATACCAACAAGGCTTGCGGCGGGGTAGTTGATTTGTCATGGAAAATAATTCTGCCCCTTTTTTCGAAGATTGACCCCATGTAACACCACCGTTTACCACTGAACTTTTTAAAATCACCGGTTTGCCCGTGTGCATTTTTTTGTTGAATTTATAACTGGCTGAGAAGGACTAATTTGTCTACAGAGTCTATCACTATTTTTTTATCTGCGGGGTATTCGGAAAATAACTTGTTTTGTTTCTCATTGAGTTCCGAATAAAACTTTGATTCGATCAGGATTTTATCATCCGTATAAAAATCAATCTCAACTGTATTCTCGTATAGGTAATATAATATTTTTTTGTTGCGCAATACCAAATAAACATAATTCTCAAAATAGCTTCCGAGATCTCTGGCTCCCATGAAAAGATGTTTGATACCAAGATCGGAAGCATATATTTTTTTTGCAGACAACAATTTTTGATTGGTTTTCCCCCATCGAGGGAGTAGATGTATCAGATAAGTGGATTCGAAATAGCTTAAATATCTTTTAGAAGTATCAGGTGATATGCTTAATATTTTTGCGATTTTGTTAATGCTTAATTGTTTACCGCTCCGTTCCATTAGGAGCAGGAAATAATCTCTAAGGATTTGGTGATTTTTCAGACCATGAAAGGCTGTGATATCTTTTTGAATGATATCATCAACCAAATTCATCAAGTATTCCCGGTTCGGGTTTAAAACATTTTCCGGCATTCCACCATCTTTGATGTAGTCGAGAAAATACGATTTATACAATTGCTTATCACGTTTTTTTACTGTTATTCCTTTAAAAAATAGATATTCTTCCAAGTCTAATGGCTTTATTTCCAATGTTATTGCGCGACCTGTCAAACTGGCTTTTTTATCTCTTAACATTGACGCTGAAGAAGATGCAGCAAAAATTTTGGTGTTTTGAGAATCATATATGTTTTTTAACTGGATATGAAAATTATCTTTGTATGTCACTTCATCTAAAAAAAGATAAATTTTTTCTTCGATCTTAAGTTTGTGAAGTTTTCTGTATTCATTGATTATTTCAATGATACTCTTTTGATGGAAAAGGTAATCATCTAAACTGATATATAAAATATATTCTGAAGGTATCCCTTTTTCGATAAGCTTTTTGATGATTAATTTCATTAATGTCGTTTTGCCAACACGACGTAGGCCTGTCAGAGATATGATCTGTTTGTTGTCCAGATATTTAATAAGTTTACCCAGATAACGTTTTCTCGGTATGAGCTCATCATTGAAAACTGACTCTTCCCACCAGGGATTATATTGGTATAATATTTCTTCCATATTCAACTTATATGATTTAAAAGGATAGTAGTCAATATATTTATACGTTTGAAACGAATAGTTTTTACAGTGTGTTTAGTTTGAGTATCCTGCTGATTTCCCTATATGCCTCTTTTGGGCCCTGAAAAAGCGATTATAGACCTGTTTTAGGGGGTATTTTTTGTCCTATATCCTTAATTGGAAGGCTTCTTGCTTGGCGACCCCATATTTCATTTATCATGCGATGCCAGCAGGGCTGCAAGGTCCTTGCGGACAAAGGGCTCGTCGTCAACGATGAGGGTGTTCAGATGCATGGGCGCATCCTTTTCTGATCTTATTTTAGACCCGATTTTTACTTCTGCCACATCGTGCCAGGCCGAGGATGCCGAATCCAAAGAGAAACAGAGTGGAAGGCTCCGGGACTTGATCGGGGACATCCATGAATGTCTGAAAATACAGATCCCCGGGGTAGAATTCACCATTTACTTGTAAGCGGCCACCGGCATAGGTATCTGTGCGAGAATATCCAAACTCTGTTACATAATGACGAGGCCAGTTAATATTTTCCGCAAGAAGATCCAAGTAAAATCTATCCCCCGCTGTTAAGCTGATATTATGGTGTGAAAAATCCAGAAGAATGGACGTTGATCCTATAACATGTAAAATTGCTGGTATGGAATGCCACCTGGTCCCAATCCAAAGAACTGACCTGACCTCAATAGGCTCATTTTCAGTACTGAAATACCAGGGAACAAAAACTTCAATACTTGATAGAGTACCCGTTATCCCTGCGGTTATACCTTGCCAATATTTTTTGGGGCGGGTTATATCCATGGGCATGGAATTGCCTGACAAATTTTGCTGGTCTACGATGACGCTTGCATCTACCGGCTTCATACTCAAAATGACAACTCCGATGAATAACAAAACTATAAATTTTTTCATATCAATCCGTCCGTGACTGTCCAGGCGAAACGCCGCCCTGTCGGTTAGGCCGGTTTTACAACAGTTTCCAAGGGGGCTGCCCGGTTTGAATAGAATCTGATTTCCCGGCTTTGCTTACGAGTTTTACCTACAGACCTATTAAAAAATGTGACAAATCCTTGGCAAGAAAAAAAAGTGTTAAAAGTGTTAAAACAGCGAAGAGTCCCATCCTTGAATGGTTTCAGGCAGGGTTTAATTTCAGGACAATTTCAGTATTAAGGACAATTCTTCCAGTTCCGCCTTTTTTGGCGACGAAATTTCGCATTCCAACAGTACGAAATCCACGGTGCTGACCACATTCTGCCACCGGGGTTGCTGCGGCAGGGTGGCGATATCCAGGTACTTGTCCAGGGTCCGGGTCCGCTCATGGCCGCTGCTGGTGACATAGACCTTCCAGATGCCGACCGTATATGGGGGCGGACCAAGCAGAATGATTTAAGGGTTTGATAATATTGATAATTTTTTGATGGGTTTGCCATTCTGGCCTCTTAGAAGGCCCATTTCGGGGTCAAAATGGGGCCGCTAAGAGCTGATTTCGAGAGTTTTTAAAAATTTTCTCTTTTATTAACAGAGGGTTGCAATAATTTGCTTGGTCTGACCCGATTTATGCCGATTTAGATATTGTGTGAGTACGGTTGGTTTAGATGAAGCTGTAATCCGTAAATATATCCG
>CAZLTD010000165.1:0-10028 GCA_964562385.1 uncultured Desulfobacula sp. | reverse complement strand
TGACGCCGGGATTCTCCCGGCTGGGTTTGCCCGCCATGTCGGGCAAACAAAAAACGGGCTGAAGCGTAAAACCGCAACAGTCCGTTTATTTATAACAGTTGTATCGCTCTTTATTAAATCTTATAAATCACCCGTTGATCGGTAATGATAATATCCACTGTAAATTTTCTTGATTCCATCTGGATCTGGTCCACAATCTGCTCTTCATATGCCAGAGAAACTTTCCGGCAGGTTTCGGGCAACTTTGTGATCAGCTTGGTATAAAAATTATTTCCGAAACCGATGCGTCCCCCCTTGTCATCAAAGGCAAGTCCCGGGATAATGGCAATGTCGACCTCATCAAGGGATATTCTTTTGCACTTATCAATGTTGGGTTCAAGGATCTCATTCTCGCCTGTCACAAGATCTTTGCTGTAATTGCCGACCTTATACAGATTAATCGCATTTTTAGCGTCGGTAAAAACGGGCAGAACAACACCTTTTTCAATCTGCAACGCCTTTTTGATGATACCCTCTGTGGGGATCTCGTTCGCCACTGGCGTATAAAGAAACGCCAGCTGGGCTTCCATAAAATTGGCGAACTCAAATAATTTATGCTCAATCTTATTGTACTTATCGATAAGTGTCTCTTCGGGAAGATTTTCCAACCGCTGAGCGACTATTGATAGATTGCTGCTTTTTCCATTTTTTGTCTCTTCCATCTGATCTCGTCCTTATTAATTCACAAAAAGTTTTTTCAAATATTAACCACCTGTCGCAAATTGTCAACCTGCAATAAGCATTGACTGTTTACAGGTCCCATGATATCAGGTTACAATTGTGGAGAATCTTATAAAACAAGAACTTAAGCCAAAACAAAGGAATCAATAATAAAACAAAATGCTGGATCTAAAATATATAAAAAACAACCTTGACCTTGTAAAAGAAGGAATGCAAAAAAGGCGGGCAGATATCGATTTTGCCGCATTGCTAAACCAGGATAAAAAGAGAAAAGAACTTTTGCGTGAAATTGAGAGTCTAAGACATCAGCGCAATGTTGTTTCAGATGACATTGCAAAGATGAAAAAGGCCGGGCAGGACGCATCTGAGACCATTGCCAGGATGAAAGAGGTTGCCGGCAAGATCAAAACCCTTGATAAAGACCTATCCGATATTGAGCTAAATATTAAAAATTTTTTAATCGCGATCCCCAACATTCCCCATGAAGACGTTCCCCAGGGCAAAGATGATACTGAAAACCGGTTTGAAAAAAAGCATGGCACGCCTCCCCAATTCGGATTTAACGTAAAACCCCATTGGGAAATCGGTGAAAACCTGGGTATCCTGGATTTTGCACGGGCAGCCAAGTTGACCGGGGCCAGGTTCCCCCTTTATATGTCCAGTGGCGCCAAACTGGAAAGAGCACTGATTAATTTCATGCTGGACATTCACACGACCCGTCACGGTTACTCAGAGACCCTTCCGCCTTTTATCGTCAACAGTGCCACATTGATGGGAACCGGACAACTGCCGAAATTTGAAGAAGATCTTTTCAAATTAAAGGGGTGGGACTACTACCTGATCCCGACCTCTGAAGTCCCCATGACAAACATCTACGCCAATGAAATCCTTGATGAATCCATGCTGCCTTGCAAATTCACCGCCTATACTCCGTGCTTTAGATCGGAAGCCGGTTCTTACGGAAGGGATACAAAAGGGCTGATCCGCCAGCATCAGTTTAACAAGGTGGAAATGGTCAAACTGACAACACCTGAAACATCATTTGCCGAGCTGGATGATATGCTTTCAAATGCCGAAACCATTCTACAGCTGCTTGAACTGCCCTACCAGGTTGTCACGCTGTGTACAGGCGATCTTGGGTTCTCGGCAACCAAAACATATGATTTAGAGGTCTGGATGCCGGGACAGGATGAAAACGGCAAATACCGGGAGATATCATCCTGTAGCAACTGTCTTGATTTCCAGGCCAGAAGAGCCGGGATTCGATTCAAAAGAAAAGGCGCCAAAAAGCCGGAGTATGTCCACACTTTAAACGGTTCCGGACTGGCGGTCGGCAGAACCTTTGCTGCCATCCTTGAGAACTACCAGCAGGAAGACGGCAGTGTGATGGTTCCCGAAATTCTCGTTCCCTACATGGGTGGACAAAAGGTGATCAGCAATGAATCCTGATTACATCCCGGAGGATATAAAACCCTATATTCTCCCAAAAGCAAGCGGAGACATGTATTATCAATGTCTTGGCTGCAAAGCTGAGTATCCCATTGAAAAACTCTTGTATGTCTGTCCCGAATGCAGCAGTGTTCTATTGATCCATGACCGTAATGCACCGGATTTAAACAGCCTGCCGGGACATTTGTGGCAAAAAATATTTGATTTTAGAAAAATGCTGAAAATACCGGCTCTCAAAGGCATTTACCGGTATCACGAATTTATCGGCCCCAGTATTCCTCTGGAATCTATAATCTACCTGGGTGAAGGGCACACCCCGGTAATAGAGGCCAATCAAACCTTGAAAGAGAAAGTGGGTGTCCGTTTTTTCTATAAAAATGACGGGCAGAATCCCAGTGCTTCCTTTAAGGACAGGGGTATGGCAAGCGCATTGTCAAGCATCCGGTTCCTGATTGATCAGAACCTTGTATCCGATGTCATTGCCGTTTGTGCCTCCACAGGGGATACCTCGGCCGCTGCGGCCCTTTATGCTTCCTACCTGGGGGATACTATCAAGTCTGCTGTTCTTCTGCCCCACAAAAAAGTAACAGCCCAGCAATTGGCACAGCCATTGGGAAGCGGCGCCCGTGTTTTTGAAATCCCCGGTGTATTTGACGACTGCATGAAGATTGTCGAACATCTTTCAAACACCTACCCGGTTGTTTTGCTAAACTCTAAAAATGCCTGGCGAATCCTGGGACAGGAGTCATACTCTTACGAGATTGCCCAGGACTTTGACTGGGATATGGAAGATAAGGTTGTCGTGGTTCCTATTGGGAATGCCGGTAACATCTCGGCTGTGATGAATGGATTCATCAAATTTTTTAATGCCGGCATCATTGGGCACCTTCCAAAAATCATCGGGGTCCAGTCAGAGCATGCTGATCCTGTTTATCGCTATTATCTTGAACCCAATGAATCCAAAAGAGAATTCATTCCCGTTGACACACAGCCCAGCGTTGCCCAGGCGGCCATGATCGGCAACCCCGTATCCATGCCCCGGGTCATCCAGATCGCCAAAGAATACAATGCCCTTGCCGGAAGCCCGAATGTTCACGTTGTACAGGTAACGGAGCAATCGATTATGGACTGTCAGCTTTTGGCCAATAAAAACGGCCATATTGCCTGCACTCAGGGTGGTGAATGTCTGGCAGGACTTGTCCAGGCGATTGATGCCAAGATTGTCCGGCCTGATGACATCGCCATACTGGATGCCACAGCCCATGCAATGAAATTCAGCGAATTTCAGGACCTTTATTTCAATTCAGCCATACCAGGGGACTATAAGGTCAATTCAAACCCTGATAATATAAACATGCCCGCTTTGCTGATGCCGGATGATCCCGATATCATACCGACACAAAAAAAACGGCTCAGTGATAAAAATTTTCAAAAGTTTGTAAGAGAGATATCCGATGACATAGCCCAGAAGCTTAACTTATAAGTATCTTTAAAATTTATGAAAAAAACCGGTAGTCTTATTTTTGTTGCGTTACTTTTAATTTTTGCACTTCCTTTTCTTTTGAATGCAAAAACCAAAGGGGTTAAAACGTCCTACAAGCGGTATTCCATTTACAACTACCAAAACAAAGATGTCCTTTGTGAACCGTATACCGTACGCAAAGATGACTGGCTCTACAAGATCTTCCGGAAAAAAGGAGAAATTTCAGAAAAGGATTTCCCGAAGTTCCTTGTCATTTTCAGGAAAATTAATCCCCAGATCAGCAACATTGATGCCATTGAACCGGGGTTTAATATTCTCATTCCGCTTAAACAAATTAAAAAACAGGACTATGACCAGAGCACTCCCGGGACCGTTGAGGTTCCTGTTATTGAATTTTCAACCACACCGGAAGATCTGAATCTTGACCCGTTTATCAAGGAACACACCATTGAAAAAGGAGAAACCATCTCCAATCTGCTTGATAAAGATTTTTTGGAAAAAGGCGGACGAATATCGGAAGAGGGGATAAAAGCCTTTCAACTTGCCAATCCAAACATAAAAAATATCAATATCGTTTATGAAGGCGCCCAGATATACCTGCCTGACCCTTCCATTAAATCTCAACCCTGGTTTCGATCTCTTTTGGGCAAAAAAAAGCCTGCCGCAAAAACCAGCAGACCGCAGGGCGATATCAGGCAAACCAAAATACAAGACCATGAACTGGCCCAGTTAAAAAAATATGCATCCCTGATAGGCGGCACCCTGCTAAATCATGGGCAGATGTACTTTCCAGGGAACAATGGCATTGAGGGAAAGAGTCTTGATTTGTCCACCACGCCTCTTATCGAAGCCAAAGACGGTTCTAAAATCCTGATAATTTCCGGTAACACCATCAACCGGGATCTGCTAGAACATATTCAAGCCCACTGGGAAAATTTGCGAGCCCAAGCGCTGTCAGAGAGCCTGAGCAAGCTTAAACAGAGTCAATCCATCAAATCAAAAAAAATCGAGTCCTTGAATTACAAAAAATGATAGCCGACCTTTTGCACCAGGTAGATCACCAATACCACCCTAATGTCAAAATCCCTTTTACTTTCAACAACATTCGATTAGAAGCCCGGTTTGGAAAAATCGTAAGAAAAGAGACCACCGACCTGCTCATCAATTTTGGGAATGTTTATGGTTCTGCTCTGGATGTACTTAAAAAAAGAGAGTTCAAAATTATCTCTATCACACCAAAACTTTCTCCCCTTGAGGTTGTCGACCTCCCATTAAGCCATCTTGACTATACAACATGGAAGCACCCCTCATTTTTCACGGGAAATGCCGTTGAAAGCATTAAAGGGCTTTATGCGGTTAAAAAACAGGAAAAACTTTTTATTCCGATTGCGCCCTTGAGCACAAATGCTGTAGACTATCTTAAAAAAGAAAATATTAAAATTATATCGCTAAACAAACACGCTATTCTTCAATAAAGGAATGCTATTGTATGAGACGAATCTGCTTTCTCATTTTTATAATCTTGATACTTGGTGCCTGTGCTCCCACGAAAAACATAAAGCCGAACAAAGAAAAAGAGATCGCAATGGCGACTCTCCAGCAGGGGGTCGAATTTTACAATACAGGCAAATATATCATGTCCTTGAAAAAGCTTTTGGAAGCTGAAAAAACCATACCTGATAACGCAGATCTGCACAACACCCTTGCGCTTGTTTATTTTGCCAGAGATCGGTATGAACTGTCATTAACGCATTTTCAAAAAGCCATCAGCTTAAACCCGGAATTCATTGAAGCAAAGAACAACCTAGGTGCTGTTTATTTAAAAACCCAGCAGTGGGATAAGGCAATCCCTCTATTTGAGGAGGTATCGGAAAGTCTGCTCTATGCCACCCCCGAGGTCCCCACGGCCAATCTTGGGTGGGCCTATTACCATCAAAAAAACTATGCAAAAGCAAAAGAGTATTTTTTAAAGGCCCTGGATTTCAGGCCGAGCTACCTTGTGCCGGCACATGGCCTGGCATCGATTCTCATAGAAACAGGATACCAGTATCAAGCCATTGATTTTTTGCACCGCCAATTACAAAAATCCCCATCAGCTGCTATTTTGCATTCTGACCTGGCCAAAGCATATGAATCTGTTCAAAGATTTGACCAGGCCAAGAGATCCTGGCAGGTGGTCATCAAATTAGAGCCGGAAACTTCGGCCCTGGCAAAAGAAGCTGAAAAAAGACTGTACGACCTTCGTTAGTCCTGAAATCCTGCAGGCCATGGAATTGCTATTCTACTCTTTGGCCGCCCTTTGAAGGAACATTTTTTGACCCTTTGGACCTGTGACTTTGTATCCCCTGAATTATTCCAGGCAGCTCTATTGACATTCCCATAAACGTGTCCCCCTAAAACGGCAGCAATCGCCAAATACCAGACACCCGTGAATCATCGATCACAAGTTGTCTGGTCACTCCAACAGAGTGTTTTATAGCAAATCGCAGAATCAGGTTCCGATACAGAGCTATAGTTTTCCATCACTCAAATTTTAAAGTCTGTTGCGTGACAATCGGTCTGCCTTTGAGTGATTCTTTTCTAATTTGGTTTTTGGAACATAGTTTTGAGAATCACCATAGCGCAAATGATATTATTTGGCATAAATGGGACAAGAATCATGCTTAAGATTAGTTTTTCCAAAAAGGACACTTGATGCGTACAATCTGAATAGCATCCGCGTCCCATAAGTCAAGGACGAAAGAGTCCGTATATATTACGTTACATCCTACCCTATCTTTTATCACAAACCGACGGCCTTGTGTTGTCAACAAACAAAGGCAGGCAAATATCCGAACTATTTGGGTGAGGTAAATGTATTACTACGCTGCTCCAGCTGTACAATGGATGGTGTCAAGAAGATCAGCAGCTCATTTCGCTTCTCATCATCAATATCTGTCCTGAAAAGACGCCCCAGGATCGGGATACCGGCAAGATACGGAGTCCCTGAACTTCCCTTGGAGTCGGTTGTTTTGACAATACCACCGATGACAACAGTGTCATTGTTGTTGACAAGCAGCTCTGTCTCCGCCTCATTGGTTGCAAGTGACGGCACCCCGTTGGTAATGGTATCAATATCATTTTTTGTTAAATAAACGGTCATGGCGATCCGTTTATCCGGGGTGACGTGGGGGGTCACTTCTAAAAGTAGATCTATACTTTTGAATTTAACGGAAGATCCGCCACTGTCGTCTCGTTCAAGATAAGCATACTCGAGCCCCTGTTTTATTTTTGCCTTTTTATTATCCAAGGTCAGAATCCTTGGGGAAGATACGATTTTGACATCCCCCTTGCTTTCAGAGGCGGACAACTGTGCTTTGAGGTTTACGTAATCCGATCCAAACAACCTGTAAAAATTAAAGGCCATATCCGTTATCGGGTTTGAGGCGGGACTATTGAGGGCAACACTGAAATCCTGGCTGGGGCCTGTATGCGGAGTTGTGGTTCTGTTAATACTGAGTCCCAGGCCGAGTTCTCTGGTAAAATCTTTTGTTACCTCGACCACCCTTGCTTCAATCATTATCTGGGGTGTCACCTTATCCAGTCTGTAAATAATTTCCTTGGCCTGGTCAACTTTATCCTGAACATCTGTAATAATCACCATATTGGTTCTGACATCGACACTGATTTTTCCTCTTTTATCAGTCAGAATCTTTTCAATATGGGGCAAAATATCAGCTTTAGCGTCAGAATAATTGATGGGGATATATTCGGTTACCAAAGGTTCCAGGGTTTTGCTGGCCGCAATGGTTTTCTTTCTTGCGGCAATAGCTTCCTGGATTAATTGTTCCTCTTTTTTCAATCTATCAAGGGTGGCTATCCGGATAACATTGCCTTCCTGTTTTTGACCCAGACTATTCATTTTTAATACCAGATCAAGTACCTGATCCCAGGGAACCGGATCTTCCAATGTCAAAGTGACTTTACCTTTGACATCCTTATCAATGGCAAAATTTTTCCCGCCAACGCTTCTTAAGATTCTAAAAACATTTTTGATATCGGTTTCAAAAAAGTCCAGTTTGATTTTTTCGCCTGTATACTCTTTTTGTCTTAAAAAGGAGTCCCGCTCATTGGTTTTTTCTACTACTTTTTTCTCAGGGGGTGCCGAGACTGCGGGTGATGACAGCGTTTGTCCGCCCTGCGGTATCACTTCTGTTACCTGAGTGCCACTGGCCACTTTCTTTTTAGCTTTATCGAAGACCGGCGGTTCAATGGTCGAGGGCTCGAAAAACAGTGAAATGGCATTCTGGGTTTGCACCACCCTATAGGGTACGGTTTGTCTTATCTTGATTTCAATTTTTGAGTCTTTCTGTTTGCCCGGTACCTGATACGGCATCAGGCGTTCCACTGCGGATTTAAAATATTGGGTCAACAAGGGCCGTTTATGGTATTCAGGAATAATCGTATTATACAAATTCAAGTAAATTGTATCATACCCTTTCTGGGCGATATCATACTTAACAGGCTGGTTGGTATGAACGATAATATCTGAGGTCCCGTCCTCCATTGTATTAAACTCCAAATGTGTCATTGTGGCGGTTGCATCGGGAATAATAACAGGTACTACCGGTTGATCTATGGCAGGCGCAACGCTGTCTTGAGCACCTGCAGGATCCTTTTGAGATATCAGCGTTTCAATGGATTGCGGTTTCTCAAGATTTTCAAAAAGTGTTACAACAATGGCCCGGTTGGCTTCGACGGCATCATAGCGCAAATCTTCTTTCAATAGAATTTCGACTTTAACAATATTTTTTTCTTCATCTGCATAGCCCACGACAACATCACTGATATTTTCATTATTAATAAGGCCTTTTGCAAAATTTTCCGATAATTTAGTCTCGGGCAGGTATACGGCAATTCCAAATGGAAAATCCTGCTTAAGAGAACTGAAAAGCATTTTTTGATTTCCCTGGATACGAACCCGGATCAATTCATTTTCTGTTTCAAGGGAAACAGCATTCACCACTCTTTTCTCACCAAGTGGCGCTTTATCAGCTGCAGTCTTGGATTGCTTTTGTTCTGGCGGTTGCGTATCACTTGTTTTCTTTGCCACGCACCCTGCCATCATGAATACAGCCAAAAGAATACCAGATACGACGATGACTGTACGGTGCATTCTTTTCATATTGTAAAAAGCCATATTAATCCTCTACATCCTTTTTATGAATTTTTATTTCCTGGACACGCTCCGAGATTTTTCCCATATAGTCCCTGACCGGCTCTTTAACTACAATACTGCTGTCTTTTATCTGTGTAATGGTTCCCTGCCGCCTGCCAATAAATGTCCCCACACCCACTTCATACCCTTTCCCGCTGGCTTCCTCCACCATGGCAATCCGCTTATTCTTTGTAATGATCACGGCCACCAGGCGAATCTGGCTCAATTCAATTTTCTCAAGAGGGGTTAAAATTCTTTCAGGCTTCACGATTCCGGCTTTTTTAGGTTTGTCCGGTGTTGCCTGGATCAATGGTTTAAACGGGTCAATTTTTCCGGCGGCATTATAGTGCGCCGCCATTTTGGGTTCATCCGCTTCAATGGGCTGGGCAACAGCCTTTTTTGCCGGCTGTTGCGCTGGCTGTTGCATCTTTTTAACCTGTTTTGCATTTTTGGGGGCTTCTTTTTGCGGAATTTTAATAGACACCACCTGGGGCACAGCAGGCGGCTGTTTCTCTTTTGTTTCATCACATGAACTGATTATGAAGGTAAACAGCATGATGGATATAAAAAGAATTGTCTTTGTTTTTTGTACCATGAGGTCTTCTCTAATTATTGCCCTTATTGTTTTTTTCTTTTTCTTTTCTTGCCTTCAGGTTTCTTTTTTTCCACAAACATATAGGTAACCGCCTGACAGCTCATTTCCAGGCTTTTACCGCCCTTCAGTGATTTCACGCCAACATTGTTAATATTAACAATTCTGTTTAACCGGATAATTTGATGAAAAAAATCTGTCAATTGATGATACTGGCCCTCTACCTTTATGGCAACCGGAAGCTCCTTGTAAAACTCCCTGTTAATCTCTTTGCCCGGTTTAAAAAGATGAAAGACCAGTCCGGCATCTCCGCCGGCCCGTGATATGCCTGTCAGCAGGGAAGGAAGCTCTCGTTTATCCGGCAATGCCTCCATGGCCAGATTGAACTCGCCCTGGGCCTGTGCCATTAGTTTTTCATATTTAGCAAGCAGGGCCGCCTGTTTCTTGTAAGTCGCCAGCTTTTTAACCTGAGCATTATATTTATTTTTCACCTGCGTTAATGTCTCCTGTTTGGGCATAAATATAAAATAGTAATATGGGGGGGGGGGGGGGGGGGGGGGGGGGGGGGGGGGGGGGGGGGGGGGGGG
>CAZLTD010000164.1:0-10165 GCA_964562385.1 uncultured Desulfobacula sp. | reverse complement strand
CCGAACTCACCGGGACCTTCAGGACCGCCAGGGCCGCCGAACCTCGGACCACCGAAATCACCGGGGCCTTCAGGGCCGCCAGGGCCACGCATACCCGGGCCTTCGAAATTACCAGGTCCTTCGGGACCTCCAGGGCCGCCAAATCTTGGACCGGCAAACTCACCAGGGCCTTCCGGACCGCCAGGACCCTCAGGACCGCGCATATCCGGGCCTTCACCTCTTCCCGGTCCATCGGGTGATGGTTGACCTTCCCGTGCGCCAGCTTCCCTGCCGAATTCTTCGGGGCCTTCATGTTCCTGGCCCTCTCTTGCGAATTCTTCCTGACCGTCTTTCTCATCACCCAAATGATCCTCAGGTCCACCTTCACGATCTATCTGGTCAACTGTTTCGATCTTTTCCCCTGACCCGGGTTGATCCTGGGGATCCCCCTCCTGTGGGTTTTTGGGGGCTTCGGGCTGGTCTTTCAGTTCGGCCTGTGGATTGCCTTGTTCCGGGCTTTCCGGGTTGGTGTTGTCTTCGTTTGGCATAATAATTCCCTCCTGGTTAAAAAAATGACGAATTATAAAGGTTGTTTGTTGTTGGTTCGTTAAAAGCTGTAATTACGTGCGAACTGTTTCTTTTTTACAAATGGGATCAAAATTATAACGAAGAGGTTTGTAATGTCTGGGATGAATTGAATCTGGTTGAGCTGGGTGGTAAGCGGGTCGTCTGCGTGTTGATGGTAATTGTTTTCTAAGTGGATATGGTGTTGAAAATGGTTAAGGCTTCTTATGTCATTACCGTTGCTCCTTAAGTTGGTGTTGATATTTAATTAACGTTTTGGTTTTTTTGTCTTGAAAATATATTTATTCAAGAACAAGGCCACGATGTCAAATTAGTCGGATTTTTTTTTAACAGGTTGATTTTTAAAGGGTATTGGGGATTGTTCTAAGGGATGATGTTGATTTAGGTGAAAAATAGGTAAAACATGTAACAATTTTTGGAGAAACTGCTGACATATTTTGTCAACGGTGTTTAAATATGAGCAGATGTCATGCTCCGAGAAAAAGGCAAGTTTTGGAGATGGCCGAATACATGAAGATTTTCCAGGTACATGGATGTTTTATCTCTGGAATCCTATATCTCTGACAGTGCCGAGGAGAATGATCCTAGGAAAGGTTCAAGAAAATAGGCCATGATGCTTCTTTCTCCAATTATAATATTGGCACTCACCTGCACCCCGGCTTTTAGTTGATATCGGACATTTTTGCCCTGGAAAAAATTGGCACTTGGTTCTATCTGTACCTTATAATAGGAAAATCCATCCGGGGCGGTAAATGTGTCCGGACTGATCTGTACGACCTGCCCTTTCAATTTTTCAAACCGGGAAGCATCGGCTGATGCAAGCATGATGACGGCAGCCTGATGGAGTTTGATATAACCAATATCACCGGGTGGCAAAAAAGCTTCAATGATAAGGGAAACACCTTCCGGTACGATTTCAGCCACAGTATTGCCGGCCTTGACAACTTCTCCGTTTGCATAGACATACATGGTTTTGATGATGCCGTCGACAGGCGCCAGCATGACGGTCCTTTTTAGCTGGTCGCTGAATTTCAACAGGCGGCTTGACAATTCACTATACTCCTGTCTTTTCTTTTCCAGTTGCTGCCTGGCATTTCCCTTATAGGAATGCGTCAACCCACCCAATACCGATTTCGCCTCTTTGATCCCGGCTCTTACCCTTTCAAGGGCAACGGTATCTTCCTGGATTAATCCCTGCAGCGAAGTGTGCTCCCGCAACAGGCTTAGATGGGTGTAGCGATCTGTTAGATCTTCCTTGAGCAGATCTTCGCTGATTTTAACCTGCTGATCGATGTGCTTAAGGTTGTTTTGGGCATTCTTCAGTCTGACCTGGATCTGTTTTAAATCCTTTTGCCGTTGAAGGAGCAGGTTCTTCTGGATTTTTAAATCATTGTGGTATTGAAGCTGTGCTGCCGTAAAAAATTCCATAGCCTGCCGGATAAGGTTGGGGTGCTGCTTCTTAATATCTTTGGGAAATACCGGTCTGCTGCGATTGCCGGCTATCGCTTTTAGACGGGCAATATCAATCTGGAGGCCCACAAGACGGATCGACAACTCATCAACATCTGCACCGCTGGAGGTCTTGGCAAGAACGATCATTTTTTGACCTTTTTTCACCAGATCACCTTCCTTTACAAGGATCTGTTTTACAATGCCTCCCTCAAGGTGCTGGACTTTTTTAATCTGCCCGCTTGGGATGACTTCACCTGTTGCAATGCTGAATACATCCAGCCTGCCATACCAGGCCCAGGCCAGAAATGCGGCACAGCCGGCAATCAGGAAAAGGAAAAACAGGTGGAAAATCCATTTTGGGTTGTCATAGGGGAATTTTAAAGAATCAATGTCATTCATATTTTCTTTTTTCCCTTGTTTGATTTGTTTTCATCCTCCACTGCCTCCTTTGAGGGTGACCGAAGAACCCGGGAAATTTTAGGGGTGGGCTTTGTTGACATGTCCATAACGATGTGCGCCCCTTTTAAAATATTGTGATCATGCGAAAAGATGATGATCGTTTTTCCATCCTGCTGGAATTCATTGAGCAGCTGATAAACAGCTTGTTGCCCAGGAATGTCAAGCCCCTCGGTGGGTTCATCAAAAATGACGAGCCGCCCGTCAGCGACAAGACTTCGGGCGATGGCAAGCCGCCTTCTGATACCAAGTGACAATGTTTGTCCATTCTGTTGAACCATCGTTCCAAGCCCCTTGGGGCTTGTATCAATATAATTTTTCAGATCCGCTTTTTTCAGGATGCGGTTGATCGTTTTTGAAGGCAGATCGGGATTGTTCATTAAAATGTTCTCCCGGATTGACCCTGAAAAAAACATGGCCTCCTGGGGCAAGTATATAATTTGCCGTTTCCACCACTCATGTGACAATTGGGTAAGGGCCACCTCATCAGCAAGGACCTGGCCTCGATTGGGTTCTATGAGCCCTGATAAGACACGGGCAAGTGTCGTTTTCCCGCTGCCATTGGTACCTATTACGGCAAGTGTTATCCCGGGGGTCAGTTTTAAAGACAGGGATTCAAATAAAGGTGCCGGCAGCCCGGGGTAAATAAATGCCAGATCCTTGAGTTCAAGCTGGCCCTTAAATTTTGTTAAAGTTGCTTTTTCCTGGGATTCTTGGGGCATTCGGCTCAGTTCTTTCAGGCGTTTTAAGGCCTGCTTTGATTCGGTTAGCTGCGGCGCCAGAGAGATGAAACGGATCGCGGGCATAAGTGCCCGTGCCGCCAGGATGTTGGCACCGATCAGGGCACCGATGGTAAGTGATCCTTCAACCACCTGCATGGCGCCGGTGCTGATAATGGCGATGGTCAGAAGAGAGCTGAGCATCGCGGTTAGTATCTGCATGGCAGCACCCCTGTTTGCCACTTTGTGTTTCAAAACATGGGAGGTAAATAGTTCTGCCTTCCATAACCGTGCAAAAAATTGCTGCCCGTTAAATGCCCGGACAAGATCCGAAAGCTGGGATACCGCATTAATTAAACTGCCTTGATTGATCGCTGATGTCATCAGAAAGCGGGCAGGGCGACGGATGAATAGTTGGCCGATTAACCCTGTGAAAATGGCCGATATGAGCCCGATCAGGGCAATCAGTGCCAGCGGCGGGCTGAGCAGATATAAAACAAGAATAATCAGAAAGGAGAATGGCAGATCCAGAAAGGTGATGATATTTGAAGCAGAATAGGCATCCTGGATCTTATTGATCCCCCGCAGCATCTCCTGTTTGGTGCTGGTGGACATGGATGTGATCACTGCATTTTTCACCCCCAGCATGGCGTAAAAGGCGGCCTGGGAAAGACGCCGGTTCGGCCTGGCGCTGACAGCTGCGGCAATGTGCTGCCGCAGCCATCGGAAAATGACTTCAAGGAGGATTGCGATAAGCACTCCGGCGGTCAGTGTTGTCAAAGTCCCTTTAACGCCATGGGACAGATAGCGGTTGAAAAGCTGAATAACATAAAGTGTCGGGGCCAGCGCCAGCAGGTTGATGAAAAACGAGATTATAATCAGCTCAAAAAATAAAATCGGTCTGAAAAAAAGTCTTACGAATAATTCAGCCATTCAAAAACCTCAAGATAGTAGTGTTGTTTACCGGAATCGGCTTTTTCAACTGGTGTGGCGGTTCATCCTGTCTGAACAGCCTTAATGATTTATTATTCTTCCTTATAGTTTAGCGCGAGCCTGGTATCCAACTGCCCCAGAAGGAAGAACATGTTGTAGACAGCCAAAGCCCTGTCTGTGTCTGCTGAAATCGCAGCGCTGATGGAGTTGATATAATTTGTTTCACCATTGAGGACATCGATCAGGGAGCGCCGCCCCAGCTTTCGTTCTGTTTTTGATTTTTCAAGGAATTTCTCAGCTGTTTTCGCCTGTTGGTGCAGGTATTGTGACCTGCGGGTGGAACTGATGTAATTTTCCCAGTAGTTGCGGGCGTTTTCTTCAACAACGCGGGATGTGTTTTTTACTGTCTCCTTTGCCATTTTTATCCCGATCAATTTGTTCATGGTGGCATAGTAGTCTTTGCCGCCGTTAAGGATATTATAGGTGAAATCAAGTTTGATAACATGTTCGTCTTTCCCGTGTTCCGTGCCGGCGTCATCGTCTTTAAACTGGCTCTGGGCGATGATTTTGACCTCAGGCAGGAATTTGGATTTGGACGATTTTTCAGCAAGTTCTGCCACCTGATAGGCCAGTCTTGTCTGTCTCATGTTAAGGTTGCTGTCGAGTACCTTTTCAATGAACTCCTCAAGTGTCTGGGGCAGTTCTGCAAATGGGACAGGCGGCAGCTTAAGATCCTTGGGGTCTTCAAAAGTCTCCTTGAATACCCTTTTGTAATTATTGCCAGCCGCCTGATAGGCGCGTTCTGCCTGAACGCGATTTGCCCGTGCACCGTAGAGCTGTTGATTGATCTGGAGCACGTCGGTGGCGACACCGGAGCCTTTTTTAACCTTGGCTTTCTCACTGCCGGACTGCTTTAAAATATTGTTTTCCGATACCCGTGCATAGCCAAGCTGCTGATGTGCCCGTGCGATGTTAAAATAGGCAGTGATTGCCTCTAATGTGATGGTCTGCTTTACCGATTCCAGGGAGATGTCACTGACCTCTTTATTTTTTTTCGCAGAGGAAATGCCGACCATTTTGCTTAAGTTGAATAAAAGCTGGCTGAGTTTTGCCTGGAACTTCCTATTCTCAAAATAGGTGTTGGCTGCATATTCATTGATGATCTCTTCATGGCCGTAATGCCCGGATAAATCGATGGCCGGAAGCCATTCTCCATAGGATGATCTAAGGCTGTTGCTGCTCATTTCATTTGACATCCGGGCCTGGACGATTCGTGGGTCAGTTTTTATGACACCGGACAGAAGTTCACTGAACGGTTTGGCCTGTACCGGGATCGTGAAAAGAAAAACAGCCAGGATTGCTGCACAAATTAAGAACACGTTAATGGTGTGGTTTGTCCAAGCTGATCCAAATCCCTTTGTTGATAACCTCATAATCTTTGCCTCCTGATTTAAATCTTTAAAAGATGGTTTCTACACATATATCGTTATTACTTATAAAATCTAATCTTGGAGCATATCTTTTGGCATTAGTACTGCTGAATAGACAGTTTTTGCCATTGGTATCAGTTATTGGTAATGGTTTGGATCACATCGGTATTCAGCGGGAGAACGGTATTTCAGGTGCCGGTCAGGTTACGAAAAAAGAGAGTGCGCCACAGACCTTTGAATGCGAAATATGATTTTCGAAGTTTCAGGTTGTTTTAACGAAAAAGTGTTAATAGTCAGGATTGAATGCGATTTATTATAGTTTTGTTGCGATCTTGGGTAGTATTTTATGATATATGTCTGGGATTTGTCAATAAAAGTATTAAATATGCCGTGGCATTTCTGTGGTACCAAATAAACTTTGTATTACAATTATAATGAATGAAGCGTTTGGTAATAATAAACTGTTTTCAGAGGGCATTGGTGTGGGATTGCTAAAAAAAAACGAGCGAGCCCTGAACGGTGTTTATTTAATTGATCGGCAATTATTTTTCTCTTGACTTGTTTTTATTCGATAAGTAAGTTTCACTTACCTGTAAAAATAATAATCAAATGAGGTGATGCATGGCGCCAAAATTAACTGACCAGAAAGATATCGATTTCGTACTGTATGAACAGCTTCAGGTGGACAGCCTTTTATCCACAGAAAAATATAAGAGTTTGAATAAAAAAATGTTCAACATGGTGGTAAAAGAGGCCAAAAATCTTGCCATTAAAGAGATTTTCCCCACCTATGCAGACTGCGATAAAACAGGCGTGGTTTTTGAAAACGGAACGGTACGGGTTCCAGAGTGCCTGAGGCGTCCGCATAAGCTTCTGGTCGACGGGGAGTGGGGTGCATTAACCGAAGATCCTGAATATGGCGGGCAGGGACTGCCGTCTGTCGTTGCCCAGGCAGCCATGGAATACCTGACCGGGGGGAATTATATTTTAACCACATACCCGATCCTGGGACATGGTGCCGGAAAAATGATCGATCTGTTCGGCACCGAGGAACAAAAACAATTGTTTTTAGAAAAACTGTACACCGGGGCATGGGGAGGTACCATGCTGCTGACCGAGCCTGAAGCAGGTTCTGATGTGGGCGCTCTTACCACCACTGCCAGACCTCTTCCCGACGGGACCTATGAGATAACTGGAAATAAAATATTTATCACCAATGGAGAGCAGAACCTGACCGAAAATATCATCCATCCGGTGCTGGCACGAATTGAGGGGGCACCTGCCGGAACAAAGGGGATTTCGCTGTTTATCGTTCCAAAAATATGGGTAAACCCGGATGGTTCATTTGGAGAGCCGAATGATGTTGTCTGTACCGGGGTGGAAGAGAAAATGGGCCTTCACGGCAGCCCGACCTGCTCAATGTCCCTTGGCAGCAAAGGTAAATGCAGAGGCTTTTTGCTGGGGTCACCCAACCAGGGTATGCAGATTATGTTTCACATGATGAACGAGGCACGACTTGAAGTCGGTACCCAGGCATTTACCTCTGCCAGCCTTGCCTACCAGCATGCATTGGATTATGCAAAACAGCGTCTCCAGGGACGCAGCATTAAGGATCTGGCCGACCACAGCGCAGGGCAGGTCCCCATCATCGAACATCCTGATGTTAAACGCATGCTGCTGAAAATGAAATCCTATGTAGAGGGGATGCGAAGCCTTGTCTATTTTATTGCGCTCTGTTTTGATAAAAAAGAGACAGCAGCAGATGAAACCGAGGCCATGCATTTCAGCCATTTGACCGAGATATTGACACCGGTGGTAAAGGCCTATTCCAGTGAAAAAGGATTTGACGTCTGTGTGGATGCCATGCAGGTGTTCGGCGGATATGGATATACCAAAGAGTATCCGGTGGAGCAGATGGTCCGGGACTGCAAGATCGCTTCGATTTATGAAGGATCCAACGGAATTCAGGCCATGGATTTTCTGGGAAGAAAGATCGCCGGCAGCAAAGGGGCGCAACTTGGCGCTCTGGTTGATGAGATAAAGACAATTATCGACAGGGCAAAAGAGCAGGAAGCGCTGGCCGGGCTTGCACTCTCTTTAGAAGAGACGCTTGTTTTGTTTGAAACCGTGGCCAAAGAAACCGCCGGGGCGATTTTTTCACCCCATGCAGCATCGGCCTTTGCCTGTGCACATCCATTGATGGAGGCGGCCGGTGATATTATCATGGCCTGGATGCTGTTATGGCGGGCAAGTATTGCTGTCAATAAGGACAATAAAAAGGATGCAGCCTTCTTTGAAGGCAAGATCAGGACCGCCCGGTATTTCATCGGCTCAATCATACCGGTGACAAAGGGGAAACTGGCTGCCATTGAAACGCAGAACCATCCGGCAGCGGACATGGATACCCCTTTGTTTTGATTAAAGGTCACCTTTAAAATTAGAATCAGGAGATAAAAGAGATGGAAGATGTAGTCATAGTATCCGGATGTCGTACAGCCATAGGGGCATTCGGCGGAACCCTGCTGCCCATGAACGGGGCAAGTCTTGCAGCGGTCACCATGAAAGAGGCGGTCAAACGGGCGGGTATTTCCGCCGACCTGATTGATGATGTTCGTTACGGCTGCTGTGTGGAATCCCGTGATACACTGAACGTCACCCGGGTCGGGGCACTACTGGCAGGTATACCGGATACGGTACCGGCGGCAACCATTAACCGGGTCTGCATATCCGGTATGGAGGCCATGATTTCAGGCATGGCCATGATTCAGGCGGGCATGGCAGATATTATCCTGGCAGGCGGGACCGAGCATATGTCTTCAGTCCCCTATTCCGTTCCCAATGCCCGCTGGGGATGCAGGCTTCAGGATCAGACATTCCAGGATGACATGATCCATGCGCTCCATTGCGGTTCCCATGTTATTCCTCATCCTGAAGATGGGCCTGTGGATGAAACAAAGGCTCCTTTGAGCATGTTTGTGGGCAAACCCTATATCATGGGACACACTACAGAGTTTATCGCCCAGCATCTGGGAATATCCAGGCAAGAGATGGATGAGGTGGCATTGAGAAGCCATAATGAGGCTGAAAGAGCGAACCGTGACGGCTCATTTGCAGATGAGATCGTTCCGGTAAAAGTACCCCGCAAAAGAAAAGATCCCATCGTGTTTGAAAAGGATGAACACTTCAGGCCGGGGATGACCATGGAGAAGTTGACCTCTCTTCCCGCAGCATTTGTTCCCAAAATCGGTAAAGTTACGGCCGGTAACTCATCCGGGATTAATGACGGCTCCACCGGTATGATTATCATGTCTGCCTCAAAGGCAAAAGAGCTTGGCCTTGACCCCATTGCACGGATCACAGCGACATCAAGGGGTGCATGCCACCCCTCGGTCATGGGGCTTTCACCGGTGCCGGCAGTTGAAAACCTGTTGAAAAATTCTTCGTACCAATTGTCGGATTTTGAGCTGGTGGAGGTGAATGAAGCCTTTGCCGGGCAATATCTTGGGTGTGAGAAAGAGCTGGGATTAAACCGTGAGATTACCAATGTTAACGGCTCCGGTATCGGTCTTGGGCATCCGGTGGGATCCACCGGTGCCAGAATCGTGGTCACACTGATGCATGCCATGAAAAAAAGGGGCAAGAGCCTCGGGCTTGCCACATTATGCGGTGGCGGCGGGGTCTCCATGGCCTGTGCCATTGAAATGCTGTAAACTTAAGGTTACCTTAATTTATAAAGGCCGTGAACGATTCGCGAGGATCGTTCACGGCCTTATCTATTTGTGGTGGGTGCTTGAGGTCTGCTTAGGTTCTGGAACATGTTTTTGCGATTTGCTATAAAAAAGCATATACTGAAACCCGGCTCAGAAAAATATGAAGGTTTGTATTGCCCTTAAAAAAAAGGAGCAGACAGGTGCAGGAAGTTAAAATCAAGCCGGCCCGGGAAGTGGATATTGAAGCCAGAACGCATTTTTGGCGAATTTTTATCAAGTTGTTTGCCAGCCTTGCCATTCCTTTTTGTCTTGTTCTGGGTATCAAGGCCGGTCTTGTTGCGGATGCGATTATAAGTCTGGTTCTAACGGTTATTGCCGTGCTTTTTCTGGACAGGATCAGCAGTATTCCGGGGGCATTATTCGGTAACCGGCAGCCGATAATATCATTGAGGGAGCAGATGCAGGGTACCTTAAAAGCGGTCAAGGTCGTTAAGATGAACAAGGATTATAAAAAAGCCCTTGATATGGTCAATGGTATTATAGAAAAAGACTCCGGATTTTATGAGGCGAGACTTGTCAAAGCACAGATCCTGTGTGAAGGGTATGCCAATATTGATGGCGCAAAAAAGTATCTAAATACCATACTGGAAAATACAGATGAAAGTGCCAGTGTCCATTCATGGGCACTATCCTACCTGGAACAGATATCCAAACCACCAAAGGTTCAGCAAAAAGACAGTCCTGGCACTCAAGCGCATGACAGGATCAATGGATCCGTATAAAAGGCGACAGGGGGAAAAGGGTTATTCGGGCGAAATAAATCCCCCTGCCGCCGAGGGTGTTACTTAAGATTTCAACGCTTCAAGGTCACCGAAGAAATCCAGGGCTTCGGGATTTTTCA
>CAZLTD010000163.1:0-10197 GCA_964562385.1 uncultured Desulfobacula sp. | reverse complement strand
ATGAGTTTTTTGCAAGGATTGCCATAGAGTTCTAAACTGGCTTTATTTAAAACAGGCGTCGCTATTTCCGGGGCTTCGCATGGAAGCGTTTCTCCCTGGATGTCGTTAACCTTTTTCACCGGGTGCCATAAAATATGGCACCCGGCAATTTAGTTTTTTTATATACCTGCGGCAGCCGTTTCGATCAATGCTAATTTTTTTTGTCTTTTTTCATTCCCCATATTTTCGATATTGCACAGATTGATCCAGTCAACCTTTTTAATGCCACAAAACTTTAAGGTTCCTTTAATAAAAGACTTTTTCAAAGAGTTGCCGTACAAAAGCCTGTAATACCAGGCTGGCGATTTCATGGTGCTGATCACCGTGGCTTTTTTGATAAAGCCAAGCTTGCCCTTTGGCAGACCTGACGGGGTATATTCATAGGCCCAGTGTTTTAACAGCACCCGGTCTAAAAACCCTTTTAAAATAGCCGGCACATCATACCACCATATCGGGAATATAAAGAAAAGGTGGTCTGCCTCATTAATACGTGACTGGTATGCCGTGATCTCAGGGTCACAGGTCTCTCCCTTGCTGTAAAGTGCAAGGTCCTCAACCGGCAGTACCGGATCAAACTTTTCTTTATGCAGATCAATGAGATCCACCTCAATGCCGGCCTTTTCAAGACCGGATGACACTTTTTTCAATATGGCATGGTTAAAGCTTTCTTCCCAGGGATGGGCATAGATAATGACTGCTTTCATTTTTTATTCTCCTCACATTCATGGATAAAATTTTTTGTTTCATGAAGCCTACCCCTTTAGACGAGGCCCGGTCATTAAACTATGTTAATTTTTTTAAAATAATTTATTGGAAAACCCAAAAAAGCCATATCTGCAAAAATATGAGGGTGCCTGTAAAAAAGTTAAATTTTTTTTCCGTTCAAGGTGCAGAAATTAGAACAAAAGACAATAAAAAAAGAAGATTACCGGTTTGTTCCCTTTTTGATGCGGGACAGCTGCACCGGCGTGATTCCCAGGAATGAGGCAATGTGATACTGGCGGACACGATGGACAATATGGGGGTAGTCCTTTATGAACCGTTCATATTTCTGGGTGGCATCCAGGCTGAGCAGCTCTTTTTCCCGGGCAATTTTGCGGGCATAGTGATGGGAAATCAGGTTGGATTTCATGGTTTCGAGTTCCGGATGAATTTTGCACAGCGCTTCATAAGCCGGGTAATCAATTTTCAGCAGAATACCGTCTTCCATGGCCTGGGAATAATAATCAGATGATTCCCCCGGTGTCAGCACATCATAATTGGTGGAGATATCATTCTCACTGCAAAAATCGGTGATAAATTCATCTCCGCCCTGTGTCACAAAGTAGGTCCGCAAAAGGCCCTTGATGATAAATCCCAGTTGAATATTTGTGTTTTCAGGCCGCACGAAAAAATCATCCCTGGAAAGAGAAAGAGGGGTCAGCGTCGTTACCATGGCGTCCCAGGCATCCTGGCTCAGATCGGCGTGCAATGCCACGAACTCTTTGAAAGTTTCAAGCCATTGGGGTTTCATCTGTACTGGATCTAAGGTTCTTTTTGTCATGTCGATGGTATCATTCAGACCTGTTACTCCTATTCAGGAAAAGATCTTTTCTCCCACACCGCAGTAGCGGTCAGTCCTTTGTGCTTTCTGACAATCCGCCCCTTGTCCGCAATGGACTCAAGATAGGACAGGATAATGCTTTCAAGTTCATCATCGGGCTTGTCACTGATCCGTTTAAAAAAAGCCAGCTGCCGGGAAAGCTCCTCTTTGACCGTAGTATCCTGGTTCCATTCCACGGTATCAAAACTGATTTCAGGAAAAAACCCCTCAGAGAACAACAGATTGATCTTAAAAAGGATGGACTGGGGTTTATCTTCCAGAAGGGAATTCATTATCTTTTCCCACAGATCCGCCATGATCGGGTGGTTCTGTTTGGCGGCCCACCCCCGGATAGCACACATCTTTTTCGAACATGCCATCATTTTATAAAAGGAGTCCGGTGTTGCCACCCCCGGAGACATGAAGGCGATCACCAGATCAAAAGCATTTTCCCATTTTTTGTCTTCAATATCCAGGGTATGCCAGTCGGCCTGGAGAATGGTGATCTTTTCAGCGGCAGATCTATTTTCATCTACCTCCAGGTTCTTTTTAAACTGGGCCAGCATCCCCTTTGAAAAATCAAGGGCCGTCACTGTGGCACCTTTTTTTGCCAGTGCAAGGGAGAGCATCCCGGTGCCGCAGCCGATATCCAGGACTTTTAATCCCTTAAAATCAACGCCGCTTCGCTCAAACATATCAAGCACCTTGTCCTGACGGCGGCTTTTTCTCTCGTTCTCATCCTGGTCGTAGCTTATGGCAGCCTTGTCCCAATAATCGGACGTTGAATACCCTTTATGAACATTATAGGTATCGCTCTCTTTATCTTTCTGCCATTCGGCAATCCAGAAATCTTTATTAAATATGGAAGACATTAGGTTTTATGTAAAACAACCTTTCATTTTTCAGGTGATTTTCCGTTGATGTAACAAATATCCCGGCATGGCCAATGGTCCTTATAACGCATCCGGTTTTGGTTTTTCATCCATGACCGGGGACACGTCATCTTTGGCCACAAAAATGGATACAATATCCTGGATAACATAATACAGGGACGGTACAAACACAAGGGTAAGCACTGTGGCGGCCATCAGGCCGTAGCTGATGCTCACAGCCATGGGAATCAGAAACTGGGCCTGGAAACTGGTTTCCAAAAGCAAAGGAAATAGGCCTGCCACCGTAGTCACAGATGTCAATAATACCGGTCTGAAACGACTCTGTCCGGCCTCCACTATAGCGTCGAACATTCTCATGCCGGACCGGATTTTTGAATTGATAAAATCAATCAGGATCAAAGAGTCGTTCACCACGATCCCGGACAGGGCAACAATCCCGAAGATGCTGAACATGGTCAGTTCAATCCCCCTCAGGTAGTGACCGATGATGGCACCGACCAGGCCGAAGGGAATGGCCGTCATAATAATGACCGGCTGGATATAGGATCGAAACTGGCTGGCTAAAAGCAGGAACATGATCATGGCGGCTACAGAAAATCCGACCCCTAAACTTTCCATCATCTCTTTGGTTCTCTTGGCCTGTCCTTCCAAATCGTAAGTGACACCGGGGTACTTCTGGACAAGGCCGGCAAGATAGTTCTCTTTTAAATCCGATACAATATTCTGTGCATTGGCCACATCTTCATTAATGTCGGAGATAACCGTAATCACCCTTTTTCGATCCACCCGCTGAATGGATGAATATCCCTGGCGGACAACCACGTCCGCCACCTGATTTAAAGGAATCTGCCGGCCGTCACGGGTCCTGATTCTCAGATGATCAATACTGGACTCTGTCTCTCTTTCTTCTTTCGAGTAGCGGATCATGACCTTGATATCGTCTTTGCCCCGCTGTATTTTCATGGCCTCATCACCATAGTAAGCCTGGCGGATCTGGGTGGCAATATCGGCCATGGTAACCCCTAAGGATTTGGCCCCTTTCTTAATTTTAACCTGGATCTCCATTTTCCCGGGCCGAAAATTATCCGTGATATCAAAGGTACCGGGATACGTTGAGATCTCTTCTTTTAAGGCATCTGCTGCCCGCTGGAGCTGCTCAAGATCCTTGCCGGCCAGCTGGATCTCTATGGGGTTGCCACCGGGACCGCCCTGGATAATGGTAAAGGTCAGCTGCTCCGCCCCCAGGATGGTTCCGGTCAATTCACGCCATTTGGCGGTTACCTCGGGGGCCGAAATGTCCGGCCGCAGGGATGCCGGGACAATCTCGATCCATGCCTCCCCGCAGTGCCCCCCATAAACGCCGGGTTTCCAGTCACGTCGGGGGATCACCCCCACCTGGGAAAAATTATTAACAATCAGGTCCTTTTCCCCCACCACCCGGTCGCGGAAATAGTCATTGAGTTTAAAGGCCCCTTGTTCAATCTGTTTAATGGTCTTTTCCGTGGCCACGGATGGAGTGCCCAAAGGATAGATGATCTCGCCGATCATCCAGTTGCTGTCTGTCTTGCCAAATAACAGGTATGGTACATGGCCGCCTGCCAGCAGCCCGATGCTGACGATAAAAATACCGAACCCGATGGCCAGGGTGAAATACCGGTTTTTTATACAATACTTTAACATTGGTGTATAAATATGCTTGATAAAACCGTTCATACCGCGTTCCACCCGCTCACGTATCCAGCCATGGCCTGCGGAAATATCCTTTTTCAGCCACTCCAGCCAGAAAAAGCAAACCCGGTAAATTTTAGATTTGTTCTTCTTGGGCGGCGTTAATGCATGATCCAGATGAGCAGGCAAAATGATAAATGCCTCAACCAGGGAAAAGGCCAGAATACAGATCACCGCCTGGGGCATGATGGCAATAAATTTACCCATGATACCGGTGATATGCATCAATGGTGCAAAGGCTACGATGGTTGTTGTTACCGCCATCACCACGGGCCCCCCGATCTGGGCCACCCCGTCGATCACGGCCTGCCGGGGGGATTTACCCATCCTGAAATGGGTATAGACATTTTCTCCCACAATAATGGCATCATCAACCAGGATGCCCAATGTCATGATAAAGCCGAACATGGAGAGCATATTCAAGGATGCACCAAAATAGTTCAGGATTAAAAAGGCTCCCATAAAGGAGATGGGAATACCCAATGCCACCCAGAACGCCAGGCCCAGGCTTAAAAACATGGCCAGTACCAGAAATACCAACAAAATACCCTGAAGCCCGTTCGTGGATAGCAAGTCTATTCTGCCCTGAACCATCTCCGCCATATCAAACCAGTATCCCAAGGTAACGCCTTGGGGCATCTGGTCCCTGTTCTTTTCAATATACGCTTTAACCGTCTCGGAGATGGAAATCGTATCCTGGCTGTCGGTTCTTCGAACCACCACCAGGGCGGCCGGTTTCCCGTTGAACCGTGCTTTTCTGATGGAATCTTCAAAACCGTCCACAACCGTTGCCACATCCCCCAGACGCACCACGGTACCGTCGTCACGGGTTACCACGGGGATGCGCTCAAATTCTTCCCCATGATACATCTTGCCTTTGGCCCGCACCAGGAACTCACCGCCCTGGGTCCTGATTTTCCCGCCCGGAAGATCAATGCTGCCGGATTTAACCGCCGCCGCCACCTGATCAAAAGAGAGATTATAGCGCCGCATGTTCTCTTCAGACACCTCAACAGAAATCTCATAATCCCGGACACCGATGAGGTTGGCCAAAGAGATATACTCGGTTGCCACAAGGTCGTCCCGGATCTCTTCGGCAGTTTTGCGAAGCAGCTTTTCATCCACATCACCATAGATGGCAAGGTATATGGCTGGATCATTATTCTTTATTTCAGTCGTAACCGGATCTTCAGCCTCTTTGGGAAAGGAATCGATCAGGTCCACCTGGGACTTGACCTCATCAAGCTTTTCCTGGATATCGACGTCGCTGTCAAGCTCAAGGGTCACACCGCCATACCCTTCCAAAGCGGTGGAATACATTGTTTTCACGCCTTCAAGGCTTTTAAGCTGCTCTTCAATCTTGATGCAGATGCCCTCTTCGGCCTCTTCCGGGGATGCCCCGGGATACATGACGCTGACATCAATCATATCCAGGTTAAACTGGGGGAACACTTCCCGCTTCATGTTATAGACAACATAGGAACCGGCCACAAACAAGAAGATCATGATAAGATTGACCGACACCCGGTGTTCAACAGACCACTTTCCGATGGCTCTCATGGCTTATTTCCCATTCTCTTTTATCGTCAGTTCCATACCGTCCAGGGCACCGGGCAAAGGAGAGGATATAATCTGGTCGCCCGCAGCAAGTCCCGCATGAACACAAATCTGGTTTTCAAATTTTCTTAAAATGCCCACTTTTTTCATTTTCAGGTGTCCGTTTTCCACGGTGTAGAGCATATCGCCGGGTTTAAGCAGGTGCCGCGGGAGCACATAAACATCATCAACGGCTTCACCCTCAATGGTGCACTTCACAAAGGTACCGGGCTTTAAATTAAAAATACCTTTAATCTTTAATTGTGGATTTAAAATTTCAAGGGTCATGGGCAGGGTTCTTGTTTTCTCGTCAACCCTGGCCTTGATACGGGCCACACGGGCCTTCCACACGGCATCAACCTCTGTTTCATAATTGGCCACCGACACAGTGGCAATGGGTGTCTGCCCGTTTTCAAAAAATGATTCAATCCATTTCATCTTTTCAAGGGGTATCCTGACATCCACATCCAGGGCATTTTCCTTATAGATAACACCGATCACCTGGCCGGGGTTCAGGTAATCCCCCTGCTCTGCATTTTTTTCAAGGACAAAACCATCATACTCGGACGTCACCTGGGTTTTGACAAGTGCCAGATCCGCCTTTTCAAAATCAACCTTTGCCATGGTCAGGGCGGCATTTTTTCGAATCATCAGCGTACCGGTCAATGCCAGACGGTTTTGAATATTCTGCAAGGCGATCCTGGCCTGAAGATGCTGCTGCTCCATCTTGTCCAGGGTGTTTTTAGAGGCAAAGTTATTTTTGGCAAGCGTCTTTACCCGGTCCCACTCTTTTTCAACAAGCTTCATATTGGCCTTGGACAGGGTCAGATCATTTTTTAAATTTTCCACATCCTGTTGAAAATTTAAAATATCAATCTTGGCCTGCTCTATTCGCACAAGCGCTGCCTGCCGGTCCAGTTTATACGATCGCTGGTCCAGTTGAATCAAAACATCGCCTTTTGCTATCTGGCCGCCTTCAACAAAGGAGGGGTGAATCTTTTCAATTCGCCCTGGAACCTCCACGGCAATTTTCACCTGGAACCGGGGCCTAATGGTGCCGAAGGCCTCCACCGTCATCACCTGGGATACGGGAAATGCTTTTACCACCTTCACACTGGGGGGTGCTTTTACAATCTGCTTTTTCTCAGGCTCTTTTTTCAGTGAGATTAAAAAAAACAACAGGGCAACAGCGATACCCAGTACCACAACTACCCTTGCTGCACGAAACAATATCATGAACAGGCCTTTGCCTTTGGATGGTGCCTCAGTCATGCTCAATTTTTTCTCCTTGCGAAAGTATTCCCCCGATCACAGGAACCATGGCGTTTTTATGTCAGTAAGCGCGCCTATCAGAGTGGCGATACGATATCGGGGTCAACAAATTGGTAAAACTCATTAGGAATCGCACCAAAATAACTTGATCTAAATTGTTTCCAAAAACCCTTAAACTCGGTCATTTTACGAATGACCGTATCTGGATATTTTGAAAACAAAAGATCACGTAAGGTAGTGCACAGCTTTGCCCCTAAGTAATTTTAGAGCCGATCCTTAGAACCCTTCTATATACCAAGTGATTAATTTTTAAAAGGATTTGAGTTGTAAAAAAATGTAAAAAACGACGAACGGCGATATACAGCGATAAACAGACCTGTTTTTTGAATAAAAGTGCTCTTTTTACCAGTCAATGGGAAAATAATCTTTTAAAAATTTTCCGCACCAGTGTTTGCCCGTTAAAATACCATGGAAAAACGGGTCACAGATTCTGGCGGCCCCGTCAACGATATCCAGCGGCGGCTGGAAATCATGGATATCCTGTTTTTTCTTTGCAAGCGTAGCCGGATCCTCGTCCGTTACCCAGCCGGTATCCACGGCATTCATGTAGATACCGTATTTGGCAAGATTACTGGCCGCCGTATGGGTGAGCATGTTCAAGGAGGCCTTGGCCATGTTGGTGTGGGGATGGCGGCTTCCTTTTTTAAACCGTAAAAACTTGCCTTCCATGGCCGACACATTCACAATATGCTTTTGCCCGGTATAATCAAGCTTCATTAGTTCCGCCAGCCGGTTGCAAAGAACAAAGGGCGCCACGGCATTGACCAGCTGGATCTCCAGCATTTCCGATGTCTGGATCTCGCCCAGCCGCAGCCGCCAGGAATTGGTTTTCCTAAGATCGGTCTGCTGCAGGTCGGCATCCAGTTTTCCGGCCGGGAAAACCTCGGGCACATTCAGGGTATGGTCATAAGAGTATGGGATCTGGGACAACTGGGCTGACATACGCAGCCCCACACCGGGAGCCTTGCCGTCCCAGGTGACCGGCAGTGCCTTTTCTTTCCCGATATTGCCCTGTCCGTCTCCTGTCAGCTGGGACAGGCAGGTCTGGTACTGCCCTAAAAGCGCCTGGGCATACTCCGGCAATTGATCTGTATGGCGGGTCTCATTCTCCATGAGATGGGCGTAAAACCCCGGAGGTCTTCGAACTGTCTGGGCCGCGTTATTGATCAGGATATCCAGGCGGTGATAGGTCTCCTTAACATAATCGCAAAACAGTTCAACGCTGGGGGTATGCCGCAGGTCCAGGCCATAGACGTGAAGTCTGTGCCCCCAGTCGGAAAAATCGTCTTCCTTTGCAAACCGCAGGGCGGAATCTTTGGGAAAGCGGGTTGTGGCAATGACCGTGGCACCGGCTTTCAGCATCATCACGGTGGCCTGGTACCCGATTTTAAGCCGGGATCCCGTAATCAGGGCCACCTGCCCTTTTAACGATGTTGTCTGGAAACGCTTTTCATAATTCAGCCTGGCACACTCGGGGCACATGGTATCATAAAAATGGTGCAGTTTCGTGAATTTGGCCTTGCACACATAGCAGTCCCGGGGCGTCTCTAGGGTTGGTGCATTATCTTCGATCCCGTCATAGGCAATCTGCCGGGGGGCGGAAAAAACCACATCTTCACGCGCCTTGCGAATACCGGTGGATGCCCGAAGGCGCCGCTGCTTTTCCACAATGGCCAGGCGTTTTAACCGTCTTTTATCCTTGTTGCGTTTTTTGATCTCTTTTTTATCCGGACGCGATATTTTCCCGGCCGCTTTTATCAGGGCAATCCGGTCTGATTCAGATAACCGGGCCAAAAGCTCAGATTGTTCCGCAACTGTCTCTAAAACAGGAATGCACTCCTTGATCGCATCAAGGAGTGACAGGTCATCATCATTTTCACGCTTTATGGGGTCGGGTTCCACAGGTCGGGCATCCTAAAATTTCTGGCAGGAAAAAAATCAATTCATCCCAAGGTTAAAAGAATGGAATTATTATAGATTTTTAATGATTTTGTCAAGGCAACATCTCAAGGGACTCCCCATGTGCAGAACAATACAGACACTATAAGCTATCTCAAAAAAAAGATTTTGGCCTTAATTTTTCCGAAAACGCAGAAGTTAGATCAAAATACTTTTTTGAGATGGCTTCTAAAGATCTTTCATGTATCTTACCACCATCCCCCTGACCTGAGATTTTATGCTCACAGGTTCCGGGTAATCATCGTCCCAAAAGGTCGTATCGATTAAGGAAAGTGCTTTTTGAAAAAACTCGCCCGGGCTGCCTTTTTCAAGCGTTGAAATATTGTCGGCATACCCCCTTATCCACCGGTAACTGCCTTTGGCAGAAGAGAAACCGCCCCACCCGCTGCTGCGCGACAGGTCATAATCCTTTTCATAATATTTTTCTTTCTCTTTGAGTTCTCCAATGAATTCAAGAATGATCCCACCTGTTTCTGGTCCCATTTTATTTCCTCCTCAATTAAAGCAATCGGCTCCATAATCTGACACTCCACCCTGATAAGCATGCGCTTTTTCCCCGTCAGATTGTCCCGGATGTGCAAACAATGACTAAAATCTATGTCGGACAATGTTGAAGAATTTCACTTTTAATAATTGTCTTTTGTTCCGATTCTTGCGCCTTGAACTTAAAACAAAATTTTAATTATTAAAATTACACAGGAATTAATAGAACAACAATGACAAATTGTTGATTCCTTAGAAGGGATCACAGTGGGATAATTTACTTAATAAAAATCAGCAAAGCCCTGGCAGCCTTTATGAAAAGTCATAAAGGCTGCCAGGGCTTTTGCAATTTCAGGAAATTGTATTATTGAGTTATTTGGCGGCCTTTGCTTTTTTGGAGTCCGCTTTTTTGGCAGGCGCCTTTTTCTTGGGTTTGACCCCCCGAAGAATCGGGATCACACCATCACGGTTTTCTGCCAGATGCAGAGATATTTTTTCAAGCTGATTTTCGGTAAGTTTAAGTTTTGATTTTTCCAGGAATTCAAACAAATTGTCGGCAATATCGAGCATTTTATCATAGGCGTC
>CAZLTD010000162.1:0-10244 GCA_964562385.1 uncultured Desulfobacula sp. | reverse complement strand
TTTTCCCGGAATTTCAGTAATCAACAAACTTTCCTAAATCAGGAGTCCTGAAATTTAATTTAAATTAGATGTTGACCAATAGACTTTTTTACACTAAATATGAAAAAAATAACCTAAATGTGGAATCAATATGGAAATTAAACAATTGGATCAGATTCTCGTTGATGAACCTGTAAAAAAAGACTCTATAGACATACCCGATTGTTTCGGAGAATATAATAAAACCAACAGGCTTTGTTCAAATTACTGCTCGATATCAATTCGCTGCTGTGTCCTGCAGAATAAAAACCCCAAAATAGATATCCTGGAAAAACTGCTTATCCATAACCAGTACGCTATCAAACTCCATTAAGCCGACACCGGCCCCATTCTTTGTATTCCTGTGAATATATTATAGAAGGTTAAACTACGGAATGAGTGCGTTTTTTTCTGTGGGGGACTGCTATTGAAAGAAACAGACCGCTAACTAAAAATTTTCCCCGGGTTTAGGATATTATTGGGATCGAACACCTTTTTAATCCCCTTCATTAACGCAAGCTGGGTCTGTCCCACTTCCATGGGCAGATACTTAAGCTTGGTGACACCGACACCATGTTCTCCGGTGATGGTCCCCCCCAGTTCCAAAGTGGCTTTAAAGAGTTCATCAACAGCCTTATGTGCCCGTTTTTCCTGGCCGGTATCTGTTTTGTCGTAAAGAATATTGCAGTGAATATTGCCATCCCCTGCGTGACCAAACGCCACAACTTTCAGGTCATATTTTTCCTGAAGAGTCTGCGTTACAGAAACGATATCCGGAATCTTGTCGATAGGGACCACAATATCTTCGTTGATTTTATTTGTTGCAATCTTGTACATCACCGGAGAAAGTGCTTTTCGGGCGTCCCACAATTTTTTAGCCGATGCATCGTCCTGCGCCTCCAGTATATCCATTGCCTCATACGAGTGACATATTTTTTTGATCTGCGCGGCATCTTTAACGACATTGTCCGGATCACCGTCCACTTCTAAAATTAAAAGCGCTTTCACCTGTGGGGTCAGTTTAAAAGAGAGGTGATCTTTGACAAGTTCCAAGGCGGCTTTATCCAGGTATTCCACACATCTGGGGATGACAGCCTCTTTCATAATTCCGGAAACGGCCCTTGCAGCCTTTGACATACTGTCAAAAACAACCGCCATTGTTTTCACGGCAGCAGGCTTGGGCAGCAATTTTAAAGTAATCTGTGTTACCACGGCCAAGGTTCCTTCAGAACCCACGATCAGACGGGTCAAATCATAGCCGGCCACGCCTTTACCAGTAGACACACCGGTTTGAATGATTTCCCCGGAAGGCAACACCGCCCTTAATCCCAATACATAATCGCGGGTAACACCGTATTTCACCGCCCTGGGTCCGCCGGCGCACTCTCCAATGTTACCGCCAATGGAACATATGGATGAACTGGCCGGATCAGGAGGATAGAATAACCCCTTTTTTTCAACAGCCTCATGAATATCAGAAACGATAACGCCAGGCTGAACCTTTGCAATAAAATTATCTTCGTAAATTTCAACAATCCTGTTCATCCGGCTGGTTACCAGAACCAACCCACCTTTGACTGGTACCGCACCACCGGTCATACCGGTTCCGGCGCCCCGTGGAGTAACGATGACTTTTTCTTTATTGGCAAGCTTTAATATGGCACACACCTGTTCTTCTGAACCGGGAAAGATGACGGCATCCGGTAAAAAAGAATTGCCGGTGGCATCGTAGGAGTAACACAAAAGCTCTTCTTTCTGGCTGGTAACATTTGATTTTCCCGATATTTTTTGCAGACGCCTTAAGAAAGATCGGGAAAACGCCATTTAGAATTTTCCTGTTTCAAGTTTTTTTGAAAGATAGCTGACCTGCTCAAATGTCACGCTTTTATGTTTTAACTCTTTTTCAACCGAATTAATGGCATAGATAGCCGTGGCGTGGTACTTGTTGAAACGCGCCCCGATTTTTTTTATGGAATGATCCGTATACTTTTTAGACAGGTAGATGGCCATCTGACGGGGCTTTACAATCTTTTTCTTTCGTGATGCAGAAACAATATCAATTTCGGAAATTGAAAATTCCTTGCACACCAGAGCTTTAATGGAATCAATGGTGATTCGCTGTTTTGTTCTCGCGATATTTGCCAGGACACTTTTGGCAAGCTCTATATCGATGTGGCTTCCCATTAATGTCCCTCTGGCTGCGACACCGATCAGACCGCTTTCCAGCTGCCGGACATTATCGCATAATTCCTGTGCAATATATTCGGTAACCTGTGTTGGAATCACATATCCATACATTTTGGATTTCTTTTTCAGTATTCTAACACGGGTATTAAAATCCGGCGTACCAATTTCGGTCACCAGCCCAAGGGTGAGGCGAGATTTTAACTGGTCATTTAATTTGGGAATATCATCGGGCAGCTCGCATCCTGAGAATATAATTTTTTTATCAGCCTCAAGCAGATAGTCCAATGTAATGGACAGCTCTTTTTGGGTGGCCTCTTTTCCGGATAGAAAATGAACATCTTCCAAGATTAATACATCGCAGTTTTTTCTATATTTTTCTTTGAAGCGATCAATTGAATTATTTCTCAAGGAAAATATCATCTCATTGGTAAAATCTTCAGCCGTAACATAATAGACGCGCTTAGAAAGAAAGTTGGTCATAATATGGTGACCCACGGCCTGTGATAAATGGCTCTTGCCAAGACCTGTTTTTGCCAGAAGATAAAGAACACCGGAACCGTTTATTTTGCCCTGGGCCAGGCACAACGAGGCAGAATAGGCAAAATCGGAATTATTGCCCACCACAAAATCATCAAAAGTGAAACTTTTTTTGAACATCCGACCGTTTTTGAACTTCACCCCTAAGCCAGGCAACGCCATCTGGCGTGTTGGTTTTGAGGACAGAGCAACTGCCGGATAGGCACTATTATTTGCTGAAGTCTTCTTTTTAGAGACCTGTTTTGAAGTATTACCGGAAGCAACCTTAAATTCAATCTTAAGATCGGCATGCCCAAGCTTGGTAAATTCTTCCTCCAAAATCGGCAGATAATTGTCTTTAATTCGCTTAATAAAATAGGTATTGGGACTGGATAATTTGATGTGACTGTCATTATGGTCAATCAGTTTTACAGGGTCGATCCACATCCTGTAGCAATGATCGGGTAAAGATTTTTTAACACGGCACTTTACTTCTTCCCAGAATGATTCCATATTTTTCAAAAAATAGTCCTCTACCTTTCAAACTTCAAAGAGTGATACTGGTTTACAAGTCAAATACAACAATTATATCGGAGAAAAACGATGTTAAAAAAAAGTATGTAGTTTTTTATGCAAATATCGGTATTCGGTCAAATCGGATAACAAAGGGTGACAAAATTGGTCAATCGCCTCTGGCATAAAAATTCAACCTACTGAAATAATAAAGTTTTTTCTGTGAAACAATATTTTTTCTTTAAATTTCAGCCACTTCTACAACTATTTATTTTTCCAGGAGATTTTTGTTTTTCGCGTTTTTTTCCACAATTTTGGAATTTTTTTTTACTCCTATTTTCTCCTTATTACGTCAAATTACTCCGATTTAAATAAAAATTGCAAGTTTTTTTTAAATGCGATTCTATCAAGGGTTTCACAATTTTCTGACATAAATTATATTTACTCATGCGTTTTACAATAGTATATTGCACTTTGATTTTCATCATTAACCTTATTATAGAATAAAGCTGTTTATGCAAAAACAAAAAACATCCCCGACCATTGGGATTACCATGGGAGACCCCTTAGGTATCGGCCCTGAAATTGTTGTAAAAGCCCTGTTGGATCCAGGTATTAATAAAGTTTGCCGCCCTGTTATTATTGGTGACGCCAATGTTATCAGGCAGGCAGGTCAATTATTGGGATCTACCTTCACTATAAATGAAGTCAATGACATCAGCCAGGCCGCATTCGCAAATGGCGTTATCAATCTCCTGGGTGTTTCCAAACTTAAATTTGATCCTCAGGTCTGTTTGTCACCCACACCTGAAACCGGGATGGCCATGCAGGATTATATATTAAAGGGAATTGATCTTGCCCTGAACAAACAGATTGACGGTATTGCGACATGTCCCATTACCAAAACGGCTATGAAACTGGCCAATTCCAAATTTCACGGGCACACCGAGTTATTGGCAAGCCGGACCGATACGGTGGATTATGCCATGATGCTGGCGGGAAATACACTCAAGGTGGTTCTGGTCACGATCCATATGCCCCTGGCCCGGGTTTCATCAACGATCACCACCGAAAATATCATTAAAACCATCCGCCTGACAGACAGCTCACTTAAATCACGGTTTGGTATTAACGCCCCCCGCATAGCCGTGGCCGGTTTTAACCCGCACGCCGGCGAGGAATCCATGTTCGGCAAGGAGGAAGAAAAAATTATCGAGCCTGCCGTAAGACAAGCCACCCAAGAGGGTATCCTGGTAAAGGGCCCTTTGCCCCCAGACACGGTTTTCTATCAGGCTGTAAACAAAAAGTATGATGCTGTTGTCTGCATGTATCACGATCAGGGACTTATCCCTTTTAAACTCATCCACTTCAAAGATGGCGTAAACACAACCTTAGGACTGCCCATTATTAGAACTTCTGTGGACCACGGCACAGCCTATGACATCGCATGGAAGGGCATTGCCGATCATACCAGCCTGGTTGAAGCCATAAAGATGGCAGCCTTCCAGGCCGTAAAAGTAAAAGAGTAATCAATGGACCTCGAAAATATAATTATCCAGGGAGCCCGTGAGCACAACCTTAAGAATATTGATGTTGAGATTCCCAGGAACAGCCTGACGGTTATCACCGGACTGTCCGGATCAGGGAAATCCACCCTGGCGTTTGACACGCTTTATGCCGAAGGGCAGCGGCGGTATGTCGAGTCCTTGTCGACCTATGCACGACAATTTTTAGGACAGATGGACAAACCAGACGTTGATGCCATTATAGGATTAAGCCCGGCCATTTCAATTGAACAGAAAACAGCCAGCCACAATCCAAGATCCACTGTTGGTACCGTCACCGAAATATATGACTATCTTCGGCTGTTATATGCCCGTGTGGGGAAAATTTACTGCCATAAATGCGGAAATAAAATCACCTCCATGTCCATAGACCAGATAACGGATAAGGTCATGGGAATGGAAGAGAAATCTAAAATCATGGTTATGGCCCCCTTGGTTGTGCAGCAAAAAGGAACCCATGAAAAACTGCTCAAAAAAATCAAGAAAGAAGGATTTTCAAGGGTCCGAATCAACCATAAGGTCAGCCTGATAGATGATTTAAAACCACTTGCGAAAACAAAAAAACATACCATTGATATTGTTATAGATCGTTTAATCATTAAATCGGGCATTGAAAAACGGTTGTCTGATTCACTTGAACTTGCCATGTCCATGACAGAGGGGCTGGTGGTAATTTTCGACATGAGTGCTAACGCGGATATTCTTTTCAGTGAGAAAGCGTCCTGCCTTACCTGCGGGATCAGCTACCCAGACTTCACCCCGGCCTCTTTTTCATTCAATTCTCCCCAGGGTGCATGCCCTATATGTGACGGCCTTGGCACGGTCACAGAATTTGATCCCGATCTTGTTGTCCCGGACAGATCATTGTCGCTTCGACAAGGCGCTGTGGTGCCGTGGCTGAACCGGGACTCTGTCCAGTTTATGGAGTTTTTAGATGCTCTGGTGACGCACCATAAAACAGATATATACACGCCTTTTGAAAAACTGTCTGAAAAATTTCAAAAGGTTATTCTATATGGATCCGGAAAAGAGCAGATCCCCTTTTATGTCGAACGGATGGACAAAAAAATTGTTTATACAAAAGTGTTTGAAGGTGTTATTCCGAATCTGAAAAGACGATACCATGAAACACAATCTTCCTATGCCAGGGATGATATCAAAAAGTATATGAATTTTGTCACCTGCCCGTCCTGCAACGGAAGTCGTTTAAACAGCGCATCAAGCGCCGTTAAGGTTGCCGACAAATGCATATGGGAAATCACCAATCTTTCCATTGAGCATGCCATTGGTTTTATCTTATCAATCACACTGGATAAAAAAGATCATATTATTGCCTCCGGGATTCTAAAAGAGTTGTCAGAACGTTTAGATTTTTTAAAAGATGTAGGACTTGATTACCTGACCCTTGCCCGGACAGCCGCAAGTCTGTCCGGCGGAGAGAGTCAGAGGATCCGTCTGGCCACACAGATCGGTTCAAAACTAACCGGCGTATTGTATGTACTGGATGAACCCAGTATCGGTCTGCATCAAAAAGATAATGCCAGGCTTTTAGCGACATTGATGAACCTGAAAAACCTGGGCAATACGGTTCTGGTGGTTGAACATGACGAGGATACCATTATGGCAGCTGACCATGTGATCGACATTGGCCCCGGGGCAGGTATCAATGGTGGACAGGTTATGTTTTCAGGCCCGCCGGAGTTGTTAGTAGATAATGAAAAGTCACTGACCGGCCAATACCTTTGTGGCAAAAAAAGCATTCATACACCAGGTAACAGGCGAAAAGGAAACGGAAAGTTTCTCACCATATCCGGGGCCAGCGCCAACAATCTAAAAAAAATAGATGCCTCGTTTCCGCTTGGATGTCTGACCTGCGTTACAGGCGTGTCCGGCTCCGGCAAATCAACCCTGGTGCTGACAACCCTTTATCAGGTACTGGCAAACCGCATCAATCGCTCACGAAAAATTGCCGGTGCATTTAAAGACATTAAAGGATTGTCCTTCATAGACAAGGTGATTCATATTGACCAATCCCCTATCGGAAAAACACCCAGAAGCAACCCCGGCACGTACACGGGTGTCTTTAACCATATCCGGGAATTGTTTTCAAAAACCCGGGAAGCCAATGCCCGGGGATATAAACCGGGCCGATTCAGCTTTAATGTCAAAGGAGGCCGATGTGAAGCCTGTACCGGAGACGGGATTGTTAAAATAGAAATGCATTTTTTGCCTGATGTTTACGTAGCCTGTGATATATGCAAAGGCAAAAGATACAATCGGGAAACCTTAGAGGTTAAATACAAAGGGAAAAACATTGCCCAGGTCTTGGATTTAACCATTAACCAGTCGGTCCGGTTTTTTGAATCTATCCCTTCCATAAAAAACAAACTCGACACACTCATCGAGGTGGGTCTTGGATATATAAAACTTGGACAGGCCGCCACCACCCTGTCCGGCGGTGAAGCACAGAGAATAAAGCTTGCCAGGGAACTGTCCAAAAAAGGAACCGGTAAAACCATCTATATCCTGGATGAACCGACAACGGGTCTTCATTCAGATGACATTAACCGGCTTTTAAATGTTCTGGACAAACTGGTTGAAGCCAACAATACGGTGGTGATCATTGAACATAACCTTGATGTGATTAAATGTGCTGACCATGTTATTGACCTGGGACCGGAAGGCGGCGATAAAGGCGGACAGGTTGTGGCAACCGGTACTCCGGAAGAAATCTGTAATCATAAAACATCATACACGGGATTTTACCTGAAAAAAGCTTTGACACCATCCAATTAACCGAAAGGTTTTGACATGATTGTGCTGCAGTGTGTCATGACACGCCCTTTGATTCAATGATGCAGATATCTGTGTCGCACGGACATGCCCCGTCAACCTCGCATGCATAGGCAATTCTGGACGCCTGCTCAAAAATTTTCGGGGATATGGGCTTAAATGAAAAATCATTGAAATTATTTTCGATTATCTCTTTAGTGGGAATCTTGTTCATTCCATGGGCTATCACCTGACCTGAATCACCCTCAATGATTTCTGCATCTTCCCCATTGGTAACAACGACAAATGGAATCTGGTACTTTGAAACAGTTCGTGAAAGCGCAAGAGTAGACTGTCTTCTGGTCACAAGGGAACCAGGCGCATATTTTATAAACAAAACAATTTTATTTTTAAACCGTACTAGATAATCAATATTAATTCTGGCTTTCAAACTGCCGGCAGTCAATTCATGGGGAGCCGGTCCTTGAATATCCTGTTTTTCAAACCCGTTTTTCAACATCAGCCGGGCGATCTTTTGCCGGTAGCGTGCATCATGGGTATCGGTGATGGTATTCCCGGTCAGTATATCTTTAAGCGTTCCCAATACCAGGTGATGGTCATTGGGTTTGGGATGATTTTTCATGCTAATACTCCATATGCTGATGGAAAAATTAGGGTTCTCCCTTTTAAAATAACATAAGAAAAATCGATAAAATTACAAGCCTGTAGACAATTTAAGATTTGTTGTCTGTCGCCAGTAAAAAAAACCGCCCTGATTCTCTATTTTCAATCAGGACGGTTATACATAACTTTAAAATATTATTTTACGGCTTTAAGAAAGGATTTTACCTTTGTCACACCTTCAACTGATTTGGCATGCGCAATGGCCTTACTGATCTCGGATTGAGACCCCACGATACCCCATAAAACTGTTATACACTGGATTGTGGTAACATCAATGTTGGTTGACCAGATCTCTTTATCCCCTATAAGCTTTGCTTTTACCTTTACGGTAAGTTCAAGATTCTGTGCCGTGCCGCACAACGCTTTAGGATTTTCCGGGAGCAGATACGTTGTGATGCCTTTCACGCCAGCCATATTTTTTGCAAGTTTAATGGCCCTTTTTTTTGCGCAACGGTCTTGTATTCACCAATTAAATATACATGGCTTTCATAGCTTGATACTGAAAAATCAAGGAGACCCACCAGGTCATCATCTGAATATGCTTTTAAGATATTGGCCTTTATTTTATTATCCGATGCAATTGTACGAACATTGCGTTCATCTACGGCTGCACCGTAGATAGTACCACAGCTGTTCAACAGTGGTATTAGCGCCAGACATAAAATGAGTAATATCGACTTTTTCATGGAAATGGCCTCCTGTTTTATGAGTGCGAATTAACTGCTTTTGGTATACGTTAAAACCATATTTGATAATATCTATTTTCGATCTGTTTCCTGCAAATAGCAAGGATTTCATATTTTTTTTGCCAAAACAAAGTCAATTTTAAAACTTTTCCTTAAAACCCTATGCTGTATGAATACCGGTCATGGCAGTTTAGATATTACCCAGTCACAAATCCGGGTAAATATTTCGTCCCTGTCAATTTCATTAAAATTTTCATGAAAATTGCTGTCGCGGGTTGTGCAGGTAATAAGGTTGGGATTGATCTTTTGAAGCACTCTTTGTGAGGCTTGTGTATCCGCAATCTCATCTTCACCGGCCAATACAACCCACAGCGGGTGTGACCAGTTTGAAATGTTTGAAGGAACCCAGTCCTGGGCTTTCATGATTTCACTGCCAAACCGCATGGAAACCTTGGATGCCCTGATACCTTCTTCTTCATCCATTTTGTGACGCCTGGTAATCTCTTTGTCGTGGGTCAGTTTATCAGGATCAATCAGGTTCGGGACAGACAAATTGGGAAGGATGTTACTTAAAAGCTTCATCATGGGGACCACGAACGGATTCACTTTAATGGCATTCTCATAATAGGGTGACGAAAATATAAACCCCTTAACCTGGCTGGGCAACTCTTTCGTCCGTAATCCGATATGGGTACCGATCAGCGAACCAATGGAATGACCAAGGTAAAAAATCGGTATGTCCGGATATTGATTTTGCGCCCAGTCTAAAAAACACCGGGTATCATTTACAAGTTGTTCAAAGGAGTCAATACAGACTTTATCCTGTTTGTGGCCGCGAAGGTCATAGGCTGCGGTGGCGAGACCCTTTTGTTTAAAATACAATGCCGGTGTCACAAAATCCCCCCCATGGGCCAGCCCGCCGTGAACAGCAAGGAACAAAGCCCTGGGCGTTTCCGGTTCCCAGACATGAACATCCATTGTAAGTCCGTCTTGTGCATCAAATGTATCCAGCCGTGTTTCCAAAAATTTCATGCAGCCTCCTTTTACATTCCAGTTTCACTCAAATCAGATCGGTTTCCTATAAGTGGCGTTTTATCAGGCAAAAGTCCAGAAAAAAGCCTTCAATCTCAGAGTGCAAAACAAATCAGATGAATTGTTGAAGATCGAAGCCAATGGTTGCGGTATGTTTTCTTGCATTTAAGAATTTTCTATTGGCTGTTAGCTTTGGGCTGTCAGGTTGAAGAATAAATGGTTTTCCCATTCGAAACGTAAAAAGCCCTGACCATTGCAATAACTATCAGGG
>CAZLTD010000161.1:0-10245 GCA_964562385.1 uncultured Desulfobacula sp. | reverse complement strand
GGCACCAGGATCTGAGAGCAAAGAGAAAAAACCAGAAATCTTATAATAGTTGCATTGGAGATGATCTGCCCCAATCAGAAAAGCAGGGGTTGGAAAACAATGTGGAAAAATTAAAAAAGGTCTGTGTCATGAGTCACCTTGACAAACATACCCGAAAGGCCACTCAGAAGACACTGCAGGAGAAGAAACACGACATCACCATGAATGAACAGCTTCGGGCCAATTAGCCCGGGTTATATAAAAGTAAAAGGGCGCCCCGGAAAGAAGATTTCCGGGGCGCCCTTTTTTTATCATGTGTGTTCAGATGCTGAAATATCCGGTCTAAAACGGGATATCATCATCCGGCATGGGCTCCTGGCCGCCGCCGGTCATGCCCGGGTTGGTGGGCTGCTGGTACTGATTGTTGGCCTGCTGGTTCTGTTGGCCCTGCTGCTGATATCCGCCGCCGCCACCACCCTGCTGGTAGCCACCGCCGCCGCCCTGGTTGTCCTGGCGCCCGCCAAGAAACTGGAAGTTGGACACCACAATCTCCGTGGTGTAATGGGTCTGGCCGTCTTTTTCCCAGTTGCGGGTCTGAAGGCGGCCTTCGATATAAACGGAGCTGCCTTTGGAGAGGTATTTTTCAAGGATTTCCGCCTGTTTGCCAAAGCTGACAATGCGGTGCCACTCAGTTTTTTCCTGGCGGTCTCCGGTATTTTTATCTGTCCATGTTTCACTGGTGGCGATGGAAAAATTGACCACTGCCAGGCCCTGCTGGGAATATCTGATTTCAGGGTCCCGACCGAGGTTCCCGATGAGCATTACTTTATTTAAACCTGCCATTTTTTCTCTCCTGTGTTGGTAATTTAATCAATGAATGTTTTTTTTTAGATACTTACCTGATTGGCGTCTTCGTGTCAAAGCAAATAATTATCCGACCTTTTTGCCAGGATTTAAGTATTGACAATCATTGGCAATTGACTTATGTTGCTATTATGGTAGCAACAAAAATTAACCACAAAAATAACAGAGACTTCAAATCATGATGGAACCATATTCCCACTTAAAAGAGCTTGGATTTTCGCAGTATGAAGCTGCCTGCTACATGGCCCTGGTCAAAAAACATCCTGTGAACGGGTCCCAGTTGAGCAAGGTGTCGGGTATTGCCCGCTCCCGGATATATGATGTGATCAGAAGCCTGATTTCCAAGGGCTATGTCATTGAAGTCAATGCCGGGCAATATGCCCCCCTGCCCTCGGATGAACTGGTCCGCCGCTTAAAAAGAGGGTTTGACACCAATATTGAAGCCTTTGAGCATGAGATAGAGAATGCCGGCCAGAAAGATGATTTTGAGTTTGTCTGGAGTATCACAGGCTATGGCAATGTCATGGAAAAGGCCACCCAGATGATTGAAGAGGCCACTGACGAAATTTACGTCCGGCTCTTTCCCCAGGCCGCTGCCCATCTGGACGGGTATCTTGAAAAAGCGGATAAAAGAGGCGTCAAGATCCGGTATGTGGCCATGGGAGAAATACCAAAGAAATTTGATATCCAGGTGCTTCACCCCAACCAGGAATACCTTGAACAGACCATTGGCGGCCGGTCCATTGAGGTGATTGCAGATAAAAAAGAGGCTTTGGTAGGGGTATTTGCCACGGGCAATGAGGATACATCCACCATTAACTGGACCCGCAATCAATGGTTTATCGTGGCCAACCGGGACAGCCTGCGGCACGATTTTTACCACTGTTTTTTAGAAAAAATCCTGGATCAAAACCAGGAACTGACAAAAGAAGAACAACATATATATAAGACTATCAAAGAGGACGATTAGGGAGGTGCATCATGACTGCCATGAGGAAAATACATTATTTTGACGGGTTCTCAAACGAGAATGACAAGACCATTTTTAATCTTGAAGAAGATTATGGTGCACATCATTATGAGAGAATCAACCTGGTCGTCCGGCATGCCAAAGGATGCTGGCTCACCGATGAGAAAGGCAACAAATACCTGGACTGCCTGGCAGCCTATTCTGCGGCCAACCCCGGTCACCACCATCCCACCATTACCAATGCGGTGATGGATGCCCTGATCGGCAACTACGCCTCTGTTCTGTCCAATGTTGTGTTTACGGACCCTTTAGGGATATTTCTGTCTGAGGCGGCCAAATTTGCCCCGCAGATGGCACCCCGGTTCGGGAACTACGGCAATAAAGTGCTGCCCAAAAACGGTGGGGTGGAGTCGGTTGAAACCGCCATTAAAACCATGCGGTATTTCGGGTTCAAGCACAAGGGTATCAAGGACGGCAACCAGGAGATTATCGTTTTTAATGAAAATTTCCATGGCCGGACCATCTCTGTGGTCTCTTTTTCATCCAGCAAAAAATATAAAGAAGGGTTCGGCCCTTTGACCCCGGGGTTTGTGTCCGTGGAATTCGGGAACCTTGAAGCGGTTAAAAAAGCTGTCAATAAAAATACCTGTGGGATTCTTGTGGAACCCATGCAGGGCGAAGGCGGGATGAAGCTTCCGCCTGAAGGCTTTCTTAAAGGGCTAAGGCAGATCTGTGACGACCAGGATCTTTTGCTGGTCTGTGATGAAATCCAGGTGGGCATGGGACGTACCGGTAAAAAGTTCTGTTTTGAGCATGAAGATATTGTGCCGGACGGTGTAATACTCGGCAAGGCCCTGTCCGGAGGGCTGATTCCCCTGTCGGTCTTTATTACCAATGCAAAACTGATGGATATGATTTTCTCAAAAGGGTCGGACGGTTCAACATTCGGCGGATATCCCCTGGCCTGTGTGGCCGGTACGGCCGCGTTGAAAGTATTCGAGGAAGAGAACCTGGCCGAAGCATCTGCAGAAAAAGGCAAAATTTTAAAGGCAAGGATTGAGGAGATTGCCAAGCGATCCCCCCATGTCAAAGAGGTCAGGGGCAAGGGGCTTTTTATTGGTATTGAGGTGAAAAAAGGCAATGCCATGGAGTTCTGCCACAAGCTTTTAAAGCGCGGATTGATTGTCAATGACAGCCACGGCCATACCATCCGCATTTCGCCGCCCCTGGTGATCAATGAGCAGGAGATGGATTTTATGGTGGCACAGCTGGAAAAGGTGCTGGTGGGTTAAAGATAGCCCTGGCCAAAGTACAAAAATAATCCGGTGCACACCGGTTTTCTGCGGCATTTCATAAATAGAATCATTACAGTTTCAGGAAAAGGGGGACAAACCTCCCCCTTTTTTTATTGGCTGGACAGCAAATAATTCTGGTTGTTTTTTTATCTATATACCGGTCAAGTTGACAATATTTGACAAGCCCTATATTCTTGTAGGCATCACTCTGGATTAAAAACGAACCTTCAAAGGTTCGCTCAAATTTTTTGCATAATCCATTTTTGCAAAGTCACTCTTCTATTCAGAAAGATTCGGGATGATGTGTTCTTGTATAAGGGGGATATATGAAAACCAGCGGGATTGTTTTTTGTCTTTTTATACTCGCGGCAGCGATATTTTTTTTATCAAAAGAAATTACTAAAGAATCTAAAGAAGTGACAACACCTCCCGAAGTAAGGCAGATTGGGTTGTATCACTATTACTCTGGATCCTTAAGTGGTGGTATTTCCGAGATGATCAATGAAATCAATACCAGCCAGAAAAATTTCCGGGTCCAGGCACAGGCATTGGATCATGAAGCATTTAAAAGCATGATTTATACTACCCTGGACAAGGGTGATCCGCCCGAATTGTTTACCTATTGGGCCGGGTCAAGGGTGCAGAGCCTTGTGGAAAGAGACAAGCTGGCACCTATTGACGATTTGTGGGCACAGGAAAAGTTTGACACAAGATTCTCGCCTTCCGTTATAGAGGCGGCATGCACATATAACGGGAAAAAATATCTGGTTCCGATAGACCAATTCGTTGTGTTGTTTTTTTACAATAAATCAATTTTCACAGCGGCCGGTTTGGAACCGCCTGACACCTGGCAGGCGTTTTTAAACCTTTGCCGCACCTTGAAAGATCAGGGGACGACTCCCATTGCTCTCGGTTCAAAAGAGCGATGGCCGGCCCAGTTCTGGCTTGACTATCTTTTATTGAGAACAAAGGGAATGAAGTATCGTACAAGGCTGATGAAAGGCCAGGCAAAGTATACGGACAAAGAAGTGCAGAATGTTTATAAAATTTGGGGCGGCCTTTTGCAAAAAGGCTATTTTAATAAAAATGCAAATGATCTTGATTGGGCACAGGCAACACAATTGGTCTGTAGAGGTCAGGCCGCCATGACATTGATGGGAAGCTGGGCCATACAAACCTTTAAAAATCAGGAAGCCTGTCCGGGCATCGGCGAAGGGTTTGATTTTTTTGCATTTCCGCAGATAGATAAACAAGTTGAAAAGGTAGCCCTTGGGCCAATAGACGGTATTGTCTTGTCCAAAAACAGTGCCAACCATGAGTATGCCAAACAGACAATGGCATATTTCGCAAAAACAGAACCACAGCAGCGCTTGAGCATAGGATCCGGTGCACTGGCGCCAAGTCTTGATGTTCCCCATTCTTTTTATTCCCCGCTTCAGAAACGTATTATTGCGGAGATTCAGACAGCATCCGCATGGGCGTTTAACTATGACCTGGCGACACCGCCTGAAATTGCTGAATTAGGGATGAACAGCTTTCAGGAACTGATTGAGTTCCCTGGTGAATATATGAAAATCCTAAAAAATGTTGAAAGGGAGGCTAAAATTATTTTCAAAAAACAGAGCATATCATCCCAAAAAGAATAGGTTTTAGATAATATAAATGTCTCTTCGTTTAAAATTCGGGCTTGCCATGGGATGCGTTCTCCTGCTGACTATTTTTGTAGCCTGTGTCAGCATGTTCGGCATCCATCGGGCATTGAAACATCAAGAACAGCTCTATATCTTTTCAAGCACCCTTGAAAAACAATTCCAGACAATAGTTCGTGAACAACAGGCCTTTTTTACCAAAAGAAATATCAGGCATTCAAGAAATGTTACAAATCTCATTGTCAAGATTCGTAAAAATGTGAATATCGTTCTGACCACAATTAAAGATGAAAAAGAAAAAGATAGCGTAACATATGTTCTTGATGCCCTTAAAGAATACGAAAATAATTTTAGGGAGGCAGTGCAGGCGGTAATTGATATGGAAACCATGCAAAGCCGCATGTTTCATGAATCAAAGCGCCTGATCACCAATGCAGACGAGATCGACAGGGTAAGCGGCCGTGGAATGGAGATTTTAAAGGCGATTAATGAAACTATTCTTGCGGAAAAAAATTATATTGTCACAGGAAAGAAACAAAATGCAGCTGATGTGAATTCAAATGTTGACACCATTATCACCCTGGCGAACGAGATCAGAAACGGCCGTGATCCGGCCATACAATTGTATGGCTTTAGGATATCCAAAATAGCCGGGGGCTATAGATCTGTTTTTCAAAAATTTGTCCGGTTTGAAAATATTTACCTGCTGTCCAGAGCAGACATGATAAATGCATTTAAATATTTTAAAAAAGAACTTGAACAATATATTTCTATTGTCACTCAGAAACAAAAAAGAAATGTAACCTTTTTATATAACCTGCTATTTTTTTGTTCCATAAGTGCCATTCTTCTTGGGACCATAACCACATTTCTCTTGTCGAAATTAATCACAGCGCCAATCAATGACTTAAAAGATTCGGCAGCAAGGATTATGGAAGGAAACCTGGATGAAAGGGTAAAAGTTTATAGTGATGATGAGATTGGGCAACTGGCCCGTATTTTTAATGAAATGACAGAACGACTTGAAAAAAGTTTTAACAGCCTGGAGCAGTATAAAAATCATTTGGAAGAGCTGGTCCAGGAGCGAACACATGAAAAAGATCTGGAAATTGAAAATCATAAATTGACACAGGCGGCATTAAAAGAAGAGAAAGACAGGGCCTTAAAATACTTTGATATCACAGGTTCCGTACTGGTCGTAATAGGAAAAGATCAGAAGGTTAAGATGATCAATGAAGCCGGCAGTAAGTTGATTGGTAGGGGAAAAAAAGAAATTGTCGGCAAGAACTGGTTTGATCATTTTATTCCTGATGAAGACAGAGACGATACAAAAGAAGTATTTGATCGAATTATCAAAGGAGAACTTGAACCGGTTGAGTTCTATAAGAATAAGATAGTGACAAAAAAAGGGAAACAAAGGGTTATTTCATGGCACAACAACGTGTTAAGGGATAATGACGGCAAAGTGCTGGCAACCCTGAGTGCAGGTGAAGACATAACCCGGGTAATCCAGATGGAACAGGATAGAAAGCAGTTACAAGAAAGATTGCAGCAGGCCAGAAAAATGGAAGCCATCGGAACTCTTGCAGGTGGTATTGCCCATGATTTTAATAATATTCTTCACCCGGTCATCGGGTATGCAGAAATGTCCATGCTTGATTTGCCTGAGGACACCCCGGTTCGTGAGAATCTGGATAACATTCTTTCCGGTGCGCTGAGGGCCAAAGAGTTGGTCAATCAGATACTGGCATTCAGCAGGCAGAAAGAGATGACCATAAAGCCGATTCATATTAAACCGATTGTAAAAGAGGCATTAAAACTCTTACGATCTACCATCCCAAAAAATATTGCTATCCAGCAGGAGATATCAGAATCCAAAATTGTGGTAAAGGCTGATCCTACGGAGATTTATGAGATTATCATGAACCTTTGTACCAATGCGTACCACGCCATGGAGTCTTCAGGCGGATGCCTGGGTGTCAACATAAATGCGGCATCTTTAAATTTTATGGATCAAAATCAATTGGACCTGCTGCCCGGCAGGTATTGTATTTTGACTGTATCCGATACTGGTGTGGGAATACCGGATAAAATAGTGGATCAGATATTTGAGCCCTATTTTACAACCAAGAAAATCGGAAAAGGATCAGGTCTTGGACTGGCAGTCGTACATGGAATTGTTAAAAATTACCGGGGGTCGGTTTCAATTCAAAGTCAAGTCGGGAAAGGAACTGTTTTTAAAGTATTTCTACCGTTGGTTGAACCGATGGATGAAGAAGAGGGAAAACAAAATGGTTCGGATTTTTCAAGGGGAACTGAGCATGTATTACTGGTGGATGATGAGACAGCTATTGTAAATGTTGGTATCAAGGTCCTTGGAAATCTCGGATACACGGTTACCGGCAGGACAAGCAGTGAAAAAGCATTGGAAGACTTTAAAACTGACCCGGAAAAATATGATATTGTTGTCACGGATATGACCATGCCGGGAATGGTCGGAACCAAATTATCCAAGGAGATAAAACAAATCCGGCCCGATATCCCGGTGATTATCTGTACCGGTTTCAGTAACCAGATTGATGCAAAAAAAGCATCATCAATGGGTTTTCAGGGCTTTATCCTAAAGCCATTTCTGGCAGGAGACCTGTCTGTCGTGATAAGGCAGGTGTTGGACCGGTAATAAATATTGTAAATATCCAGGCTATACCCAGGACTGAATTTCAACAATGTTCCCTTCCGGATCCCGAAAGTAGACCAGGATGAGATCTCCGATACCATCTATTGTTTTCTGTGTTACTTTTCCAAGCGTTTTCCCGCCGTGCGCCAGGGCTTTTTTAAAAGTTGAGGCCACATCATCCACCAGGAATGCAATATGAGAGAACCCAAAAGAGTTGGCATCACACACACCTCTTTCTTTCATGGTTTCATATGAGAAGATCTCAAGGGTCGGACCGTCAACCCCGTATCCGGGCAGGGTCAAGTGGATGCCTTTCAGCTCGGCATGTTCAAGGCCCGTGGCACTGTCCAGCCAGTCCCCTTTAAGGTTGCGTTCCGGTGGTTTTTCTTTGCACTCAAACACATCAATGTAAAATTTTGCCAGGGATTTCCAGTCTTTGGCAACAATGTTGGTGTGAACGTATTTCATGAAATTTTTCCTTAAAAGGTGATTGTGCCCCCGTCTGCCGGGATTAACAACTTGTCATTGGATATGTTGTGTTCATCTGCCAGATTCCGGACATCGTCTCTTGTAACGGTCCCGTGATCCAGTGCTTCTAAATGGATTGCCACCACAATGGCATTCGGAGCTATTTTGCACACCTCAATGGTCTGCTGGGCATCCATTACAATGGGGCCGCTGTCATCCAGAACAGCACCGCAGGAGTGGGTGATAATGATATCGGGCTGGGCATTCCTGATGGTGCCTTTCACTTCATCCGTCAGTATCGTGTCCCCGGCCCAGTAGACTGTGGGTTCATTTTCAGCACTGATGACAAATCCGCAAACAGAGCCCAGAATATCCTTCCATTTTTGATTTTTGGCATGGGAGCCGGGTGTCTTTGAGATTTCAATGGATTCCCAGGTTATGGTTTTATCCACGGCCGTGATATTTTTAAACTGGCTTTCACGGATGCTCTCTTCGTCTCCGGCTCTGCAGAATACAGGTATCTGTTTAGGGAGAATATCTTTGGCTGCGGCATCAAAATGGTCCTGGTGAAGGTGGGAGACAAGAACCATATCCACATCCTTTAAAATGTCTGCGGCAGGAAAAGGCAGTCCCACTATGGGATTTTTTTCAACACCGGCAAAGGACTCAATCCCGTGCTTCGGAGAAAGAACCGGATCGGTGAGGATGGTTTTTCCGGCCAATGTTATTTTCATGGTGGCGTTTCGTATTAATTGAATTTTCATTTTATGGTTCCCCGTATCAGGTTGACCCGCAAATTCCGGGTGGCTTTGTTAATGATAATCATTTGCTGCCGTATGGCCAGCGATTTTCAGATGACGCAGTTGGCAGTCGGATAGCAGCTAACAGCTAAATGCTAATTAGTGGCTGGCCGAAAACTCCATGTTTGGATAAAAAGTTGCTCATATGCAAGGCGCAAGAAATCCTGAAACCGGAGTGTACTACTGTACATGAGGATTTCAGGTTTTTGCAGCAACGCCGCAGATGAGTTAGTTTTTGTTCAAACACTAATTAATACAGACAAAAGCATACCGGTTCTGTACCTCATCTTTATCCTTCAAGGGATAGCAGGGAAGATCATGGCGTTTGACAGTTTCATAAACATCAACCCCGAAAATAGCTTCACAGGGCCTTACCTTTAACGGGGTGACGCAGGCCTTGCCCTCATCCACAGCGCAGGATCGGCACAGATTGCAGTACCGGATGGCAAAGGCCAGGTGATTCCCGTCTAAAAAAGCCTGCCGTTCAATTTCAACGGCGGCCTTACTGATCTGATGGCCGTCATGTGAATGAAGCAGTATAATATTGCTATAAGACCTGATCATGGCCTGGCGCTCCCCAAATGAAGTGTTTCGTTTCTGGCATTTAAAACTTTTGTTATCATGATTTTCACAGCCCCAGTGGCACTTTAAAAGTACCCGGGGATCAAAGACCATCTCATCGGGGGATATGATTTTTGCATGCAGCATCTTAAGTTCTTGTGCCAGTTTTATGTACTTTTCCACGGTGTGACTCCTTGTTCGGGTAAGTGAGATTTCATCCCTTGAGATATCAAAGTATTTTCAGTATTGCTATTCGTAATATTTTAAGTGCATGTTCGAAAAAATCGAAGGCTTATTCTTTTATCAGGATGGACCCATGGAATTATATCAGCTTATATCATTTGTGAATGTTGCCAGATCAGGGAATCTGACCCACAGTGCGCATCAGATGAATATCAGTCTTTCGGCATTGAGTTCACAGATCAAAAATCTGGAACAAAGTCTTCACACACCACTTTTTATCCGCAGTCCCAAGGGAATGCAGTTAACCGACAACGGTAAAATAGTCTATAAATCAGCCATAAAGGTGGTGGATGCCGCAAAGGATCTGGAATCTGTGGCAGCAGGTTTCGAGAAAAAGTAGCCGGGGCGCTCAATATCGGGATCAATACAGATCCCAGGTTTTTGCAGAAAATTAAAGAATTGGATCGTCAAATCAACAGATTATGCAAAAAATATCCAGAAACAGAAAAACTACTTCAAGTTCTTGGTGTTGGTCCTGTCACCGCTCTTGCATTTGTATTAACAATAGAAGATCCTCATCGTTTTACAAAAAGCCGACAAGTTGGAGCCTTCTTGGGATTAACACCAAAGAGAGACCAATCTGGAAAATGTGATAAACAATTAAGAATAAGTAAAGCAGGTAACACATATTTGAGATCATTACTTGTCAGCTGTGGGCATTATATTATCGGTCAGTGAAAAAGTATATGACCCATTTTATAAGAGCACTGCCCATTACGCAGCATAGCATAGAAATAAA
>CAZLTD010000160.1:0-10392 GCA_964562385.1 uncultured Desulfobacula sp. | reverse complement strand
CCCCCCCCCCCCCCCCCCCCCCCCCCCCCCCCCCCCCCCCCCCCGCCCCCAATATGCAAATAATCTGTTCCTATTGCCGCAAAGACCTTGGTGAAAAGGAGCCGCTTGAAGATCATAGATTCTCCCACGGGATGTGTCCTGAATGTACCGATTATTTTCTTGCACAGATAGATGGGTTGCCACTTGAAGAATATCTGGAAAATTTTGAGTTCCCGGTTGTCATCGTCAACAGTGACAGTCGAATTGTTGCCACCAATAAGGCTGCCGAAAAACTGACAGGAAAATCCGGTGACAAGGTGATGGGTCTTTTGGGCGGGGAGGCCATGGAATGTGTCTACGCCAGGCTCCCGGAAGGATGCGGGCAAACGGTTCATTGTGAAACCTGCACCATTCGAAGGGCAGTCATGGGTGCCATGGAAAGCGGGAAGTCAAAAGATCATGTACCTGTTAAATTAAAACAGGAAGACCAGGAAATCAGTATGATTATCAGTGTGAAAAAAAATAGACAATATTGTCCGAATGGTGGTTGAGTCAACCCAGGCCCATCCAGTGGTACAACAGGGTGACCCAGACAAGGAAGCTGTGAAAAAAAAGAAGAAACAGGGCTAATTCGCCACATGGACGGGCTAGGTTTTTGTGTGCCCGATTTTACGATAATAATCAGATAGAAGATTTGCTTTAGGTGAAACTCTTGGAGAGTTGCTCATGTGCTGATACAGATGGAGCGGTTTGGCAATCAGATACTGGGCAAAGGTGTTAATATCATCTTCCAGGGTCAGTGTGCCATAGGGGCTTAAAAATCCTTTCTGACAAAGAATGGCTCCCCCGGCACGGCTCGTTTTCCCGGTTGCAATGTTTGTTTCAAGTGAACGGGCAAATGCGTACTCGAATCGGGCCGGATTTGTCTGTTGCCAGCCACGGGCATTAAACTGATCTGGATATAACTTTAAAAGGATACTGCTGAATTCATGGTGAAGCCCCATGGCCCGCCCATGGCGGGCCGTATCCCCGAGCCATTCGTGCTGGAGATAGAGCCATCTGTTGATGTGGTCGTTTGTGCCGCCGTACGGTTGGCCGTTAAAAGAAAGCTGGTGCACCAGATATATTCTGTTTAAATGCCGTTGCAAAAAGTCAGGATCATAGTGGGACAGGTCTATCCTTAATTTTTCAAGCGCCTGTATCCGTTCTTGTTCCGGTACCACCCGCCACTGCGGCCGCCAGCTGTCCCAGTGGGCCGGGAACCGGATGTCGTCAAACTCCACAACAATGCCGTATTCCTGTGAAATTCGGGCAAGCCTTGTCTGCCACTGTTTTGAACCGGCCATGGCATTTGTGCCGGCAAAAAAGACCAATATGGCGATCCAGGCAAGACCTGGATAAAATCTTTTAAGTAAGCGGGTTATATGTTTAGTCAGCATGGCCAATATCTTTAAAATGTTATTTATTGCTAACATTTTATCATTGCACCTAATATGCCAGGATGAGAAAAATAAACAAACACCCCGCCCTGCAAGAGATTTGGGAGATTTCAGCATCGGTGGAACCGTGATAATACCGCGTCATGCCACAGGAAAGTATGAAAAAAATGTAATAAAATTGGTAAAATAGGTAATAGGTGATGTGACTTTGCCGTCTGTTTTGGATCTGAAAAGATTGAGACGTTCCACTGGTGAAACAGGACAGTGCGGGACTATTTTTTTTAAAAAAAGGGACCGCTTTTAGGGGGCTCGGCCCGCGGCCTTTTTCTCCTGGAGACTGTATTGAATCCGGACCCGGCTGCCGTTGTTGAATTTTATAGAAGGGGGATCCGGGACCAGTTTTGCAGTGAGGGCACCGGAAACTATCAGCTGATCTAAAGAAATTGCTTCGGTAAAAACAGTGGTAATGCCTTTCAGGGCAAGGCCGCCGCCGGTGACCAAAACTTTTTCCGGCAGGGGCCTGGCTTCATTCATTACAAGGTTGTCCGGCAGGCTTCCCACCCAGTGGGGCTGGACAAAGAGCTCTTTTTCAACCAGGGCATCCAGGGTGACAGACAGTTTTGGCGGGACTATTTTTTTCAACCGTATTCCCGGCGGCAGCAGGATGTTTTTTGCGACAATATCCAGCGTGTTTTCTCCCACCCGTGCCCCGGAGAGATCCAGCTTGACCTCTATCTGTTCGGGGTTGGTGGATTTGATCAGCGGCCGTGCCCCGCTGATGAGAAGCTTGATGCTGGAGGCAGACGATGAAACAATCTCCATTTTCTGATCCGGGTTTATAAATTCAATGGGTACCTCGTGTTCGGCAAGGGTCTCCATTCCCTTTGAAAAGCTTGCCCACAGCCCTGTAACACCGGCAAGGCAGATCAGGGCCACCAGCGCCAGTTCCACGGTCTGCTTCATGACGCGCCGGGGAGAGGAGTCATCGCCGGCATGGGCCGCGAGTAATTTTTTTAAAGCACTGGCATCCGGGACCCTGTGATAGCTGCCTTCCTTGAATACCGTGATTTCACCGCGCTCTTCAGACACGACAATCACCAGGGCATCGGTGCTTTGTGTCAATCCGGCCGCTGCCCTATGGCGGGTACCGAAAAAAGAGGGCAAATCATCATTCTTCGACAGGGGCAGGATAGCACCGGCGCAAATGATTTGCTCTCCCTGTATGATGGCGGCCCCGTCATGCATGGGGCTGCCGGGCCAGAATACATTTTTAAGCAGCTGTTGTGATAATTTTCCCTCAAGCAGGGTCCCACCCTGCACAACACTGTCCATCCCCTGTTTTAACGGCAGGACAATGAGGGCTCCGATTTTTTTTCTGGCCAGTTCTCGTACACTTTGTGAGATGATATCCAGCGGCGTATGGAATTGATATTGGGGGATTCCCCACAAAAAAGATTTTAAATTTTTAGTTTGTAGAACACCGGCTATTTCGTTGCGAAAGACAATAATGACAATCAGGGCTGCCACCGCTATCACACCCTGCATGGCCCAGTTGGTCACGATCAGGCCAAGGGAATGCGCAGCCTGGCCGCCGCCCCATAAAACAGTGATCGCCACAAGACCGCGGAATACGTTCGTGCCCCTGAAAAGGACATACAGCCGGAACAGGATATAGGTGTTTAAAAGGATATCCAGTGCATCCTGCCAGCGAAATCCGGGAAATAGATAAAAGATCGATTCCATGAATATCAATCTACCATGCTGAATCGTAAGGTTTGCAACAGGCGGTCCGTGTTACTTCGTATTTCAACCCGCCACGGGCCCTTGTCCTCGTTTCGGATCTGTATCCGGCTGAAGGAGGACCATTTCGGCGGAACCAGTGTCAGGCGCATGGTAAAAATCAGTTTGTTTTTCTTATACCATTTGTGGAATATAACGGTTTTCTCATGGACCGGATCAAAGTTTGAAAAACAGAAAACTTCTCCCTGGGAGATCGGAAAGACAACAGACGGGTTTACCGGCTGATAACTCTCTATGGATTCACACATGACCGCCTGAATAAGCCTTGCCTTGGCCGGTTCAGAACCAGCAGGTATCGAAAAAAACATAAGCATGATACCAGCCAGCAAAACGGCTCTTTTGAAAATGGTGTCTGATGGCGTAAAACAAAGCATGACCTACTATAACGGATGGAGTGATTTTATCAAGAAGATACTTACGGTCAGGGTAAACGTATGTAAACTTGGTACGATTTTCCTTTTTATGATTAAAGATAGTGATGCGGGAAGGCTCATTGGCCCGCGTTTGCTGAAATACCGTAACTCATTGAAATTATATATTATGGGGACTCTAAGCGTGCACCCTGTACTTATGGTATTCGTATCTTTAGTTTTTCAAAAGGGTCAGTGACTGTCATATCCCGGATAAGGGTGGTTCCATTTGTGGAATATTTTTTTTAAGGCACCGGATTCATGGAGTTGTTTGATACCCCTGTCGTAGATCATCAGGATCGTTTTTCCCCGGTCTGAGCGTTTGAAAACCGGGTGGTAGGTTCGTTTTCCCACAGGCTCAATTTGATAGGCCTTCATTTTAAAGGAAAGCTTGGTGGCGGCAATGGACTCTTTAATCAGGTTCAGGTCGTCAATGTAAAGATCACCCCGGTCTAAAATAATCTGGTTCAGGGCGGAATCACCAGTGTCGGTTTCCAGCAGCGTAAATGGGAATTTGAATTCAGATTGTTTGTAATATCCTCTGCGCCATACAACCATCCTGCCGGTAAGAGAGGATGGTCCCTGCCAGTCTTTAATGTTTTTCTTTTTGAAAATAGCATAGAAAGTTCCCGCATACATTGGTTGCCGGGCAACCATCAGGTTCGAAAAGTCAAAGTTCCGGGTTTTACAAATGTAAAAGTCGGCAAGCTCTTTTGCCACAAGATGGATACCCCGGGTGGCATTTGTATACTTGTGGGTGACATTGATTCCCAGGGGGGTGAAAATGTCAGACAGGATCTCATGATAGAGACCTGTCCCGTCCCGATTGGTAAATGTATTCCAGGAAGGCCCGGTGGAGATAACCTGCGTTAAAGGCTTCTCATCGCACAATGGCATGCCCGGAAAGGCAAAAAATACCCAGAAAATGAAAACAGGGATGAGTTTTAATAAAAGTGAACAGCGCATGAGATAAGTAAACCATAAGCCCGTTTAAAGTGCCATAATTTTCTTCTTGGGTGCGATGCCATGAATATTTTTTAAGGACGGGATAAGATCTGCAGGTTCTTAAAAAACAGTCGGATTTGAATGATCTGTCCTTCTGTCGTATAGTAAGTGGGATTTTAACCTGTCCGATAAGAAAGGAAAGCAGATATGAAATCCAGCCGGTCCACCCTGTCCGTACCGGGGCATGTGAAAAAAATGCATTTAAAAGCCCTGGACAGCAAAGCAGATGTCGTCATGCTCGATCTTGAAGACAGCGTGCCCATGGATAAGAAAAAAGCCGCACTCAAACAGGTGGTCCAATCCCTGGTCGACCTTGACTGGCAGTCAAAGACCGTGACGGTCCGCATCAATGCACCGGATACGCCCTTTGCCTATCAGGAGGTGATTGCGCTTGTGGAAACGGCAGGGGAAAAAATAGATGCCCTGGTGGTTCCGAAAATTAATCATCCCGGGGATGTTCATTTTATCAGCCGGCTTATAGACGGGATAGAAAAAAATAAAAATATCAAAAAACAGATTTTGATAGAAGCCAGTATTGAAACCGCCAGAGGGCTGGAACAAGTTTCAGCCATCGCAAAGGCCGACAACCGGCTAAAATCTCTTGTTTTTGGGGTGGCAGACTATTCTTTGTCCGTTGGCGCCAAACTTGGTTCCCTGTCCGGTCATGGTGACGATGAAACCGTATATCCGGGGCACCGGTGGCATTACCCCATGAGCCGGATCGTGGCGGCAGCCAGGGCCAATGAACTTTTAGCCATTGATGCGCCCTATGGTGATTTTAAAGATCCCAAGGGGCTTGAACAATCTGCCGGAATCGCTGCTGCCCTTGGGTATGACGGAAAATGGGTGATCCATCCGGATCAGATCGATGGTGTCAACAAAATATTTACCCCGTCAAAAGAAGATATCAATCGCGCCAAAAGGATCCTTGCAGCCATTAATGACGCCGGTTCAACAGGTTTGGGAGCCATCGGTGTTGACGGGCAAATGATTGATCAGGCAACGATGCGGATGGCAAAAAGGCTGTGGGATCAGGCCGTACACCTGGGGCTTGTATAGAGCCGGAGTGCACCGGCCTGCAGCCCGCGCCGCCCCGTGCAATGTGTCCGGTTTAAATGATTAAAATCCAAGCATGGGAAGGACCTTGAAAACAGTATCCCTGATATTTTTCTCCAGATTCTGGGACATCTCTTTTTTCTGATCATCCGTCAGCTGATTCTGGGTATCCGGCATCCTTTCAAATGGCAGTTTTCTAAAACTTTCCTGCCGCCCGGTTCTTTTGATAGCTGCTTTCCCTTTTTGATGAAGATTCACATTCATGCAGATATAGGAGCGTGCGGGAAATTTTACCAGTACTTCCAGAAATTTTCTGTCATAAAAACCATATCCAAGGGTGTCCTCCTGTTTAGATATGTCCAGAGGCTGAATCTGGATGATCAAGTCTGCCCGGCCGTCTTTCAGGGCGGTCATATCGTCAACTTCAATGACCTTGTACTTTTTTGACACTAAAAACTCTGACGCACTCCGGGTCAGCACATCTTTAAACCGGTTTTCTTCAAAGCCTGATCTTTGGTGCCGGAAAACAAAGGTTCTTTTTTTGATGTAATTGGGCCTGTCCGGGAATTCATTCAGGATGCCGACCGTGGTTATCGACGCATTGTTTTTATTGATTGACGGGGCGCAGGCCAGAACTGAAAAGGATAGTATCCCTGCGAGTATGATACTGAGTATGGATCTCAAGTTTTCCTCCTGTATGATGCAATTGTTTTTTTTATTAAACAATGATGCTACCAGAATTTAAACATTCGGGCAAACATAGTTTTGTGCCTTCTATTAAGTCTTTGCAAATTCGCATTGAAAAATGGTAATAGAGACGTTTTTAAAAGCAAACCTGATCAGATAGTCAGAATTCATTAAATCAGGGTAATAATATTGAATAATCAGGAGTATGAAATATGAAAATATGTTTTCCGGTGCAATCAGACAATGGCGTAAAAAGTGAAATATTCGGCCATTTTGGTTCAGCCCCGTTTTTTATGGTGTGTGACACCCGGGACAATAGCATTGACATCCTCAATAACCAGGATCTGGGGCATGTCCATGGCCAGTGCAACCCTATGAAGGCTTTAAATGGTAAAATGGTGGATGCCATCGTTGTCGGCGGAATCGGCAAAGGGGCGATAACAGGGCTCAATAAAATGGGCATCAAGGTATACAAGGCTGCCGATGGAAATATATCAGATAACATCCAGCTGTTTGAATCGGGATCTTTGATGGAGATGACAATGGCCCACACCTGTGGCGGGCATATCGGTGGCGGAAATATCGGTGGGTGCGCGCATTAGAAAGGCAATTCCTGTTTTTGATTTTGTTGTGCAGGGAATCTGTGAATAACTTGATATGAATGTGGTGGTAAAATTGCATTATAACGATGTTGACACAGCATGGAACCTTCTGCTAAGAGAAATAGATTGCTGAATTTCAATTAACTATTAATAAAACGACACCGGGACGGAGGATTATGAAAGACATTCAAATAAAAGAGGTTATGATACCGCTTTCAAATTATGTAACGATAAAAAAAGATGATACCCTGTATAGTGTTTTTCAGGTTCTTGAAGAGAAAAAGCAGGCTTCTGCAAAGCATGCACACAGAGATGCACTGGTCGTGGATGGTGACGGTAATTTTCTGGGTAAAGTAACCATGATCGATGTCTTCAGAGCGCTTGAACCCAATTATAAAAACTTATTTAAAAATTTGGGTGACGGCACCTTAACAAAAGACTATGTCATGAATGCGATCAAGGATTTCGGGCTCTGGAAGGAATCAATCAAAGACATCTGTGAACGGGGAAGCAGTATCAAAGTATCTGACATTATGCATACCCCGGAAAAGGATGAATACGTCCAGGAAGAGGACTCCCTTGAGCAGGCACTGAACCGTTATGTCATGGATGTCCACCAGCCCTTGATTGTAAAGAATGGAGACCAGATCACTGGTGTCCTCCGTTTTGGCGACCTTTATGAAGTGATCAGAGGCAAGATGCTGGCTTGCGAGATATAAATACCTGTCTTGCACAATAAAAAATAAACCAGGCGATGCGTGCGGCTATTTGCCGGCATTGCCTGTTTTGTTTCCCATTCGATTTAAAGTTTACCGTCGGTTCACCAGATAAATCCCGCTGCCGACCATGATCAGGGCCAGAACAAGGTTCAGTGTCATGGGTTCGTTCAAAAAAATCACACCGGACAGGACCCCGAACACAGGGGTTAAAAAGGTAAAAGAGGACAGTCGTGAAACCGCGTAGTTGCTGATCAGCCAGAACCAGGTAAAATAGGTGATAAAGGCAATCCATACGGTCTGGAAGATCAGGCTTGATACACCAACGGCAGTGATAGTGCCGATGCCGGGCTCACCGAGCATCACCGAGGCGATGGGCATGAGGACGGCGGAAACGGCCAGCTGGTATAACAAGGTCTTGCCAGGCCGGATACCGGCCAGGGGACTTGCCTTGATAATGACAGTGGTCGCCCCCCATATGATAGCGCTGCAGATAAGCATGGTGTCACCGATGAGCATCGCCTGTGTCGGCAGGTCAAGCGATTCTTTAAACGCCGCGATGATTCCGATAAAGGCCAGAAAAAGCCCCAGCAACTGCGAAATCCCAAGCTTTTCACCCGGGATAAATATCTGCGCCCCCAACGCCACCACAAAAGGGGACGTGTAAAGAAAAATGACGGCCCGGGAGGCGGATGTATAATCAAGTCCCCAGTAAATCAGGATAAATTCAAAAGAAAAGAGGATGCCCACTAAAATGCCCCACAAAAGCGTCCCGTCCTTTTCAAAGATTCTGGTTTTTCGCAGGTGCATCCAGATCAGCACAAGAACGGCAGCACCAATGGATCGGATTCCCGCCTGGAGAACCGGGGGGATACTCTGGTTTGCCACCTTGATCGCCACCTGATTAAACCCCCAGCTGGCTGACAGGATGATCAACAGTGCGATGCTTTTAAAATCAAGGGCAGAGTTCCTGGGTTTCATACTATGATCATATGCCCTGAAACGAGACTAAAAGCAATAGCGGAATTAAGACCTTGGGACAGGATCCCGGCCATAGGATTCACTCCTGTATGCTTTCAAGGGTTTGTTTTAATGAATTTGAAACGCCTGTCAGCGGCAACCTGACTTCCGGTGACTCAATGCGTCCTTTATTGAAAAGGCACTGCTTCAACGGTGCCGGGTTGGGTTCGGCAAACAGCCAGGGTATGAAGGTCTGAACTTTTTTCCAGTTTGACAGTGCCGCGGTGAAATCATTCTCCTTAAGTGCGTGAAAGGCATTGATGAAATATTGCGTTCCCAGGTGGGCCGAGGCAAGAATCCCGCCATCCCCCCCGTGGGCAATATTGGTGAAAAACATGATGTCCTCCCCGGTCAATACGGAAAAATTATCCGGTTTGTCAGCAATCAGTTTTAAGGACTGTCCAATGTCACCACAGGAATCCTTGACACCTTGTATGTTTTTAAGTTCGGCCAGTTTTAAAAGGGTGTCATTGGCCATGTTTACACCGGTTCTGTACGGGATGTTATAAATCAGGATGTCCAGATCCGTGGCTTTGGACAATTTTGTAAAGTGGGATAAAAGGCCCTTTTGCCCGGGCCGGTTGTAGTAGGGGCATACCGACAGGATACCATCCACCGGGTATTTATGGACAAGGGTCAGCCTTTTAATAACATGATCTGTGCAATTTCCCCCAAGCCCCACCAGAATCGGGACTCTTGAGTTCACAGTCTCCACGGTTATGTCGATAATTTTTTCCTGTTCCGGATCTGTTAAAACAGGAACCTCCCCTGTGGTACCAAGGGGGATGATGCCCGATATCCCGCAGGACAGATAGTGTTCGATCAGGCTTTGATACGTGTTATAGTCGACCTCTCCATCCTTAAAAGGTGTTACAATGGGTAAAAAAACGCCGTTTAATGCCATATTGCTGTCTCCATAAAATAAAAAAAGCCCCCCGGAAACATATAACAGGTTTCCGGGGGGCTTTTAAAAGTTTAAATTGACTGTGCGTAACTAATGCCATGACCTGTCATATGTATGACAGATCTGTTTTATATATTTTTTTTCTGATGTTCCTGTAATGTTTAGTATCACGTTCAAATCAATATCCATATCTGAATTTATTGTCAGTCATCAAATATTGGATCAGATTTGTCCTAAAATCAAGTAAAAAATGGTAGGGGGATCGACTTTCAAGACTGGATCCAGAAAATGCCTGTTTGGAAAATCATATGGTGGTGTCTGGTGGTGCAGACCCGGCTTTTTTATTGCGTCGGTCAGGGGAATATGAAATAATCGGTTATGAATTGGCGATAAATGGCATCTCTCAGATACTCAGACAGTTTCTCTTGCAAATCAGTATCAGAACCGGCCAAATCCTTACCCTGTGACCCTGCGGGGAAAAATAGACGATTGGGTCTAATTTTTGAGGGAAAAATCTTATGAAATATTACCAGAGGGTGATGAAGACACTTACGATCGTACTCGGGGCGCTGGTTCTTGTCACGACGCCGTTGGCGGCCCGGCAGATAATTAAAGTTTCAATTGCCTGGGAAGACGGATTGAAACCGCCTTATTTAATGATGGATGATCAGAATCAGCCGACCGGCATTGCCGTTGATATGCTCAATAAAATCATGTCCCGGCATCACATAGAGGTGTCACACGTAATTTTGCCCTGGAAGCGGTGCCTGATGC
>CAZLTD010000159.1:0-10495 GCA_964562385.1 uncultured Desulfobacula sp. | reverse complement strand
ATCTTGGATCTGATCGGGTTTGCCTGCTTCACCCCGTGAATGGATACGAATATTTTATAAAAAATGTACTTGTTTTATAGTTTTTAGATGTGACCTCATTGCCTACTATCTTATGGGCTCTCTCAAAGCTTAAAGTAGGATACTTATCCTTCAAATAAGGAAGGATCGTTTTTTCCCAAGTATTTCCAGGCGCTTCATAAGTGGATCTATTGGGGAAATGATTATCTGGTGATATTTTTATAATAACCCTCTACTCGCTCCACCGTCAATTGGCAACGCAAGGCCATTCAAATAGCCGGCTCTGTCACTACATAAGAAAGTAACAATGTCCCCTATTTCATCGATTTCTGCTATTCTTCCTATCGGCAAATCCTCTGAGATTTTTTTAAGACAGCTCTCATAGTCAACCCCTAATCTTTCAGCCTCAAGTCCAACTATATATTCTGTCCTTTTACTTAATACAGCATTTGGAAGTACGGAGTTTACCGTGATACCTGATGCGGCATACTGATTTGCCAAAGATTTGGCTACGCCTAACACCGCTGGTCTCAGCGAGTTGCTTAATAACATATTTTTCATTGGTTCTTTCGCTGAAAGAGATAGAACATTTACAATTCGACCCCATTTTTTTTCAAGCATAGATGGCAAGCACATTTTCGAAAATTCAATTATGGATTTAAAATTAACCTGAATTGCACTTTCAATGTCCTTTTCATCCAAGGACAGAAGTTCTCCAGGAGTGGGGCCGCCTTGATTGTTGATTAAAATATCAATCGGACCGAGTGCTTCGTAAATATATTCATATGTTGACCTGATGTCTTTTTTAGACTGCAAATCGCAAACCTTAAATATAACCTCGTTTTTAGATGCCGCTTCTATCTCAAAAGCGGCTTTTTTTAATTTTTCCTCACTCCTGGAAACCAAACATACTTTCACCTGTTCCCGAGACAAAGACCTGGCAATTCCCTTACCAATGCCCTCGCTAGATGCACAAACAACAGCAATCTTATTTTTTAATCTTAAATCCATCTGTTATCCTCTTAATTAATTTTAAGGTTTTGAGTATTGATTCAAGCCTCCTTTTGCCACGATTCATCCTTCTATTTTAATTGATTTAATAATTTCTGAAATCCACCGAATCTGATCCGTTGTCAAATTGGCTGATGACGGTAGACTCAATCCGGTATATGACAATTTCTCAGATATCGGCAAACACTGACCCGTGTTATATATCGGCTGTTTATGAATTGGAGGAAACAGCGGCCGGGTATCTATCCCTCTTTGCTTTAATTTTACACCCAATTCATGTGCAGACATTCCAAAACTTTTTTCATCAATTAAAATTGAGTAGAGCCAATAAATATTTTTAACCCCAGCTGCTTCCGGAGGTAAACGTACACCCTGAATATCTTTCAAGCCGTTATTATAAAAAGCCGCATTTGCCCTTTTCCTATGGATGATTCTATCGATTCGCTCCATCTGGGCAACACCAAGGGCCGCCTGGATATTGGTCATTCTATAATTATAACCGAGAACGGGATGCCAGTAGCGTCGTTCGGTGTCCATCCCGTGATCTCTCAAAGAATATATCTTGCGTGCCAGTTCTTCACTGTCCGTCACAACCATCCCGCCTTCGCCTGTTGTGATAATTTTATTTCCATAAAAGGAAAAAATTCCCATATCACCCATTGATCCTGCTATCTGGCCTTTATACATGGCACCGTGAGCCTCGGCGGCATCTTCAATAATGTACAGATCATATTTTCGCGCAATGTCCAGGATCGAATTCATATCTGCAGGATGCCCGTAAAGGTGAACAGGTATGATTGCTTTAGTCCTTTCTGTTATTGCTTGCTCAATTTTGCCGGCATCTATATTCCAGGTTTTTTCTTCACTATCAATAAAAACCGGCCTTGCGCCTGTATATGTGACTGCATTTGCTGTAGCTATAAAAGTCAGTGAAGGGACAATGACTTCATCGCCCGGTCCTATTCCGAGGGATAGCAGAGACAGATGAAGGGCTGTGGTACCGTTAGTTGTTGATATTGCATACCTTGTATCGCAAAATCTGGCGAACTGCTTTTCAAATTGCCGCACAAATTTTCCAGCCGATGATACCCAGCCAGAAAGAACACACTCATTAACATATTGAAGCTCTTTATCTCCAAACTCCGGCTCAGCGACCGGAAAATTGACACGGGTATCAAATGTTGCCAAATCCACGACCTGCATCTGGTCATCAAGGATAGGAACAACTCTGATCGGCTCACTGAACATAGACGAAATTTCAGCCATATCCATACCGACCGTGGCCGTTTTTGTATCAGGATGGTCAACCTCCGCAGCCGGAGACTCCAGCCCTTTACCCCTTAAAAGGGCCCTTCTAAGATCACCATCAGTCAGAAGGCCTGCAAACTTACCCGTTTTCGGATCTACTAATAAAGCTACTCCTATAGCTCCTCTGCCAATGGCCTTCATAACATCTCTGATACTGTCTGACTTGGAAACGGTAATACTTTTTATTTTATTTTTCATGGTTCCCTGCATAATTTAACCGGCTAAGATCCAATTATTTCATTCACAACGTCATATGATTTTTTCAATTGAGACATTGAAGCGTAAATTTCTAATGTGACCGTTTTATCCATGATCTCAATCTGCTTTAACGACTTGGAAATTATACTTTCTCTATCAATGGCTTTGTTCTGATCCCGGAAGCCGTCATTATCACTAAGGTGGAAATAATCGGTCTTTTTTGCAAGCTGAGTGAGTTCCGAAATAAAATCAAAACCGAGAGCTTTTGACGATACATTTAAATGCGCAATATCCAGCAATAATTTAAAATTCAAATCTCGACTCAGTTCCCGGAAATCTTCCGGTGCTGTGAGCATCAAGGGGTTTTCACTGCCGAACTTGAAATAATTTTCCTGCGAAATTACATTGTTCTCGATATAAAGCTCTATGCCTGAGGCTTGTTGCTTTATGACATTGTAGCCGTGGCAAAATCGTTCGTATGCTTTGCGCTTATCATTCATTTGCTCTGACAAAAGGGTTCCACCGATTTCATTTAATCCAATTTCCAGATAAAATCCGGCATGAAATCCCAATTTTTTGACTCCCAACCGACAAGCCAGTTTCAATGCCCGCTCCAACTGTCTGATACTCATATTAAAAATGGCATCATCAAGTGATGCCAAATTAAGAACAAACTCTGTTTTGGGAGGAGGAAAATAATTATGAATCAAGTATGTAAGAGTATATTTTTCTTTCAGATTGAGCAGGTCTTCAACATAATTGTCGTAAAATATTGTTCCACCGGACAATTCAATGTGCTGGAATCCATTTTCAGCGAGCTCCGCTACAGCGTTGCCAATCTGATTATGTTTAGAGCATGTGGAAGAAACAAAAATCATTTTATGAGAAATCTAAAATAAATTGGGCCATCATTATCCGGCTAAATATTTAACCTTTTGGGCGAATCGTATCAAATACCTATTGTAAAACCGCCATCGACTGTTAACACTGTGCCAGTTATCCATTTTGCCTCATTTGAAACCAAAAAATTTATACTGTTTGCCACATCCCCTGCTTCACCGAATCCCAGCGGATGTGATGCCTCCAGCTGTTTCATCTTTTCTTTGGTATTGAATCTGTACATTTTCTTGAAAAACGCTGTTTGAACTGCTCCGGGAACGACAGTATTCACCCTGATTTTTCGTGAAGCCACCTCCAGGGCCAATGATTTTGCAAAAGCGATTAATCCCCCTTTGCAAAGTGAATAGCCCGTCATACCATGAGCACCAAAAATGCCAGCCGGGGATGATAAGATGACAACGCTTCCATTTTGTTTCATTTCCTTTAAAATACATTTGCAAAACCGGACAGTACTCAGCAGGTTAATATTAAACATCTTTACATATTCATCTTCACTTGTTGAACCAATGGACCCTATCCCTCCATATCCGGCACACATTACGAGAGAGGCAATTTCTCCCAGTCTCGCGGCAGCCGCTGCAACAAGTTCAGCACTGTCTTTATCGGCAATATCAGATACAACATAATCCGCATCGTCTCCCTTATCCAGAATGGCCTCTTTAATTTGGGATAATTTTTCTTCTCTTCGTGCGACCATCAGAACAGAGAAGTTTTCCGAAAGTTTTAAAGCACAGGCCTTTCCAATTCCGGATGAAGCACCAACGACCACTGCTACTCTTTTTGAATTCATCATAGATCTATATGCGAAATGCACGCCCCCCAGGATAAACCAACCCCAAACCCGGCAAACAATAACGGCGTTTGATTTTTTATTCTGCCACAATCATGAGCCTGCCGAACAGCAATGGGGATACTTGCCGAAACTGTATTTCCGATCTCTTCAATATTAAAAAACACTTTTTCTGAGGGCAGTTTCAACTTTTTTGATACGCCTTCAATAATCAGCTTGCTGGCCTGATGGAAAAAGAACTGATTGATTTCACCCATTTTCATACCCGTCTTGGCCAAAAGTTTATTCACTGCCTTTGGAACCTCTGATAATGCAAACATAAACATTTTAGAGCCATCCATGTATAATTGACTCTTTTTATAAGGATATCGGCAGGCACCGCCTTTCACTATCAGGCTTTGTGCACCCTTGCCGTCAGAACCAAAAACAAAAGGCCCAATATCATTATGCTCACTTTTACTGACAAACACAGCCGCTGCACCGTCTCCGAATACACTTCGGCAGGTACGATCCGTTGGATCGATATACTTTGTATAAGTATCTGCACACAGAACCAGCACATTCTGTGCACACCCCGAACAGATCATTGAATTTGCCATCATGAGTGCATATATAAAGCCTGAACACCCCATATTGATATCAAAAGAAGCCGTATTGCGAGATAATCCAATACGGTCCTGAAGAATACAGGCAGACGATGGTAAAAAAAAATCCGGGGACTGGGTACAGAAGATAAGGCCGTCTATCAGAGTTTTATCGATACCGTTTTTATCAAACAGCTGTATCGCAGCATTGTAGGCTAAATCTGAAGCACACTCGTCATCTCCTGAAATATGTCTGGAGTAACTGCCTGTTTTTTTTATCACATCTTCCATCACCCATTCCGGATTTTTCAAAGCCAAATCATCATTGGTTTCCACATTTTCCGGAAGATAATATTCGATAGCCCTGATAGATGAAGGCATTGATCATCCTTTAGGATAACTATTTTCTGTTTTCTGTTTTTTCAAAACAATTATGACACCAATCCATTCTTTACCAGCAGTTGTATGATCTCTCTGACCGTCTTTGCCTCTGCTATTTCTTCAATCTCAGATACTTTTCCATCAAACATGTCATCTAAGGATGACAGTATTGATAAGTGGACCAGTGAATCCCAAGTTTCGACCGTTTCCCAACCATCATCCTCTGACAGGTCAGTTACAGGCATTTCCAGTTCATCAGCAATCAATTGTTTGATTTCATTCATCTCTAATTCCATCCTAAAAATATGTTATTCAATCATTGCCCTTACTTTATTTATATCCTACGAAAATTTTTATTGACCAAATCCAGGAGCCAAACTTTTTTTTACAATGAATCAGATTTTCTGATATCAATGATTCAATCAAATGATCATGTTTTTGGATATCCGGGGGAAGAAAGCAATCTTTGTGACGAATCATTTCAACTGATTTATACAATTTATTAGCAAGGTCAATAATTTTACTTTCATCTGAAAGCGACAACACCGGGAAAAAGACACATCCTCCAGTCTTTAGATAGTCACAGGCAACCTTTAATATCGGGATGATCCACCGAGTACCATCCCGACCTGCATTGCAGGGAATTTTGTCAGAGAACCAAGGTGAAATTTTTGCAATTTCTTCAGAGATCCCTGAAACATCGTCTAATATCACATCAAAGGTCTCAGTCTTCCACGGATCAAACATGCTTCCAACTCTGGCGTCAATTTCCACACCCAGTCTGCTGCTGTTGCTTTGGGTTAGCAATACGGCAGACCGGCTTATGTCCGAGGCATGCAATGGGCCAGAAACAAGGCCCTCTTTCGCCAACACCAAACCGGTCACACCAGTTCCACAACCCAGATCAAGTAATTTTCCCGGTTTCTTCAAATGACTTCTGCAGGCATCGATTAACAACTCGGAAGTCAATGTTGGAAAAAACACATCAGATGATGTCTGAATTTCAATTTCCTGTTCTTCATTATCACCTTTAGCCAGCCGATAATGGTATACATTTTCCTGATTATTATTCATGCTCTTTCTCTAATCTTTCAGCCAACGCCTCAACCTTTGAGGCATCCCGTTTACCAATTTTGCGAATAGGAGCTCCCATATATATACTCCACTCATCTATATCTTTATTCACAATGCTTCCTGCCAGAACAATTGCCCCTTTTCCCACCGTAACCCCTGGTGTTACAATCACATTTGTGGCAAGGGTCGAAAATTTTTCAAGTCGGACAAACGAACGGGTAACATTTCTGTATTCCATCGGTGCACAGGGATTCATTAATGCGTTACCACTGAAATCATCGCTTCCGGTGATGATTCTACAACCTGCTGCAACACTCGAATAATCTTCTATGCAGCATTTCCCTCCTCCTGCTATACTTGTGAAGGATGCAATATGCACTCGTCGGCCTATATCAACCCCCTGACCGCCTAGAATCCAAACGAAATCATCAATCTGACTGAAATCGCCCACATCAATCATATGAGGATTGACCAATTGGGCTTTTTCAAAAATTGTAACTTTTTTCCCGCAATTTTTTAACGAGTTCAAAAACTTCTTAGATTTTATTTGATTTTGCATTTTTTATTCCTGGACCAACATCTCCCACTTCAAGAAATCATCTTTAGCCAAATCAGAATTCAATCGGCATCCAATAACCTTATCCATCTGCAATGGCAATATACCGCCTCCCGGTCTTTTGCTTACCAGATCCTTCGCTTCCAATATTTCACCTCTCTTTAAAGGTCGCGCGGCAACAATACTTTTCCGCATTGTTATTAAATGTTCTTCCTCGTTTGGCTGAATTTTCTTTTTCCCGTCCCCCAGGGCTTCCTCTGTCAAACGAATCAGTTTTACCATTTCCTTCATTTCTCCAGGTGTGGATGAAGCCGCCTGATCGACACCATACATCTTCTTGTCCAAAGTAAAGTGTTTTTCAATTATCATGGCTCCAAGAGAAACGGCCGCCACTGCAGCATAATTCCCCTGGCTGTGATCCGAAAAACCTATCGGCACCTGATATCGCTCAATATACTTGGGAATTACTCTCAAATTCAGTTCATCCGCGGGACAGGGATACTCAGAAGTGCATTGGAGGATTGCCAGTTCTGTGCATCCAGCTTCTTTAAGGACGTTTACCGAAACATCAATGTCGTCAATCTGTGATATTCCTGTCGAAAGTATAATTGGCAGTTTGGTTTCGGCAACGGTTTTTAGAAGAGGCAAATTGATGGTATCAGTAGAGCCTATCTTTATTGCATCGACGCCAAAAGACAGTAACATATTCAAACCACCCAACTCACTAACCGTTGAAAGAAATTCTATTTTTTGTTCCTTACACCGCTCCTTTATTGCTGCGAATTCATCCGTTGTCAATTCCAGTGATTTTAAATACTCAATTTTATCCATTCCTCCATCTCTATCCTTAAAGTATGAAGGTTTGAGGGAATGCCGGGTTTCAATGTTCTCAATCTTGAATGTTTGAAACTTGATGCAATCAGCGCCTGTTTTAGCTGCTTCATCGACCATTTGCATGGCAACATCAAAATCACCATTATGATTGACTCCTGCTTCTGCAATCACAAAAACAGGCTGTCCTTTGCCGATCATCCGTTCGCCGATATTCATGGCCTGGTTCATTGTATTAATATCCTCTGAAAAATTTTGATGTTAAAGGCGTTTAAAACCTTTTACATCAGCCTTTTGAAACAGAAATTATGAGATTACTTTATCTGACATCGATAAAAAACCGATTTCTAAGATGGTTCATCCGTACTCCGCCGTTTTAAATATTCAATCCCAAAAACACATAAAATCATCAGGAAAAAACCTGTGACTCCTGCTGCAAGCATGTTAAGCCGTATATTGGGACGAATTGGCCGTTGCGATTCTGTTGGAGGCGTTATCATACTAAGCTTTTTTACCGTAGCCCTAATGTTTTTTGAATCGTTCATTTTTTCGAGGGCTTTCTGGTTATCAATTTTCAGAATCTCTATCTCTTTTTGAAGCTCTTTTGTTCGCTGCAATTCCTCATTTTTTTCTTTCATCAAAAAATTGGTTATAAAAATGTTTTGCTGGATCGTATTCGAATAAAAATAAGCCAAGGAACTATCTTCTGTATCTAAGAGTTTTACGACCTTATCTGATATACTTTTTGATCCACTTGCAATCGTTTGTTGATGAGCTTTAATTTCTTGAAAAATCAGATCAATTTTATTAATCCGATCGCTGATCAAAGCGATTTTTTGATTTTTTGCCTTCAATATCAATTCATTCTTATTCGCTTTTCCTTCATGCTCTTGAATGATTTTATCATACTTATTGAGCAATTCATCCATATAAGTACTATCATCCTTTTGAAGCTGAAGATATAAACGTTCCAACAGATCCTTTCCTGCTTTCAGGTCTCTTTTTCTCACCTCTAACGTAACATCGATAACATTAGTATCAGGCAAAATTACGGATACAAAAGAATTATTTTTTAATATGTGATGACTTTTATTCACTGAACCTGTCTTGATAATTGACCTTTTGTAGGCACCTGTATCAAGTTTGCGTTTCAACATTCTAACCAAAGGTATATTCAAATCGGTTTCCCCTATATGACCGGGACGGACTCTCATTTTTAGCTGGTAATACCTTGGGCTTAGTATATTAATGATGGCGGACAATATAATACAAAATATGACACCGGTGATGATATATACCCTGTATTTCCATAAAACGCTTAGAATACCGAAAATATCAATTTCACCAATTTGCCTGTTTTCAGAAGCCATATTGTCCATTTTTACTCCTCATGACAGATCTCTTTAATCCAGCGGTTACCAAGTATTATATACCTTTCTAATTCTTTATGATCTTGATTGGAATGGAAAACCGCTAATTATCAATTCGAACCCTATGAAAAGGTGTGATAAGAGTTATTCATTATATTCACAAACATCAAATCCATTTCTCTTGCAAAGATGATCCCTTTTGGCTTCTATAAGATCCTGTTCCGCCATCTCTTCAACCAACTTCTCAAATGAGATTTTAGGTTTCCACCCAAGTTTTTCTTTCGCTTTAGACGCATCTCCTAATAAGGTTTCTACTTCGGTGGGCCTGAAATATTGAGAATCGACGCATACTATTTTTTTTCCTGTATTTCCATCATGACCCGTTTCTAGCAGCCCCTCACCCTTCCATTTAATAGCAAACCCCATTTTTTTACCGGCGAGGGTGACAAACTCTCTAACAGAATGATGTTCTCCGGTGGCGATTACAAAATCTTCAGGTTCATCCTGCTGTAACATCAACCATTGCATCTTCGTGTAATCTTTTGCATGCCCCCAGTCCCTTTTCGCGTCCAGATTCCCCAAATACAAACAGTCTTGTAATCCTAAACTTATCCTTGCCAATGCTCTTGTAATTTTCCTGGTAACAAAAGTTTCTCCTCGAAGAGGAGATTCATGATTGAATAAAATACCGTTACAGGCATACATGTTGTAAGCCTCTCTATAGTTTATGGTAATCCAATATGCATATAGCTTTGCCACGGCATAAGGACTTCGGGGATAAAACGGTGTGGTCTCAGTCTGAGGATTTTCTTGTATCTTTCCGTAGAGTTCAGATGTTGAGGCCTGGTAGAATCGTGTTTTTTTTTCCAAACCAAGCAGACGAATCCCCTCAAGGAGGCGAAGTGTACCAAGGGCGTCTGTGTCCGCTGTATATTCCGGGGACTCAAAGGAAACCTGAACATGACTCTGTGCGGCCAGATTATATACTTCATCCGGCTGCACCTGTTTCAATATGCGTATTAAATTTGTTGAATCCGTCAAATCACCATAATGTAAAACTAACTTTGAATTTCCTTCATGAGGATCTCGGTACAAATGGTCAATGCGGTCTGTATTAAAGAGAGAGGCTCTTCTTTTTATTCCATGAACTTCATAATTCTTATTCAATAAAAATTCAGTTAAATATGCGCCATCCTGACCGGTGATGCCTGTAATAAGTGCTTTCTTTGTCATTTTTTCTAATAATATCCTTAGCTGTAAAAAAGAGCTGAAATTTAATCTCGATAAATTCCTCGTTGATTGCAGCTCGAAGCAATTCTCTCAATAAGACCTTCGGAAATACAATTTAAATGATAAAAATTGAGATATTACAAAATAGTTCTTCATGATTTTCATTTCAACAAACCACAATTAAAATGCAAGTATCCATTCACGGGGTGAAGCAGGCAAACCCGATCAGATCCAAGATAGATCA
>CAZLTD010000158.1:0-10663 GCA_964562385.1 uncultured Desulfobacula sp. | reverse complement strand
GGGGTCAAAATTGGGCGCTGACAGGGGGTCATTTTTCGACGCTGATTGACAACCACGGGTCAACAGGAGTATGTCAGCCTGAACTGGGCGGCAATGCTGGCTGCCATAACCGCTTTGTTTGGAATATCCATTGGCACCATATACCAGAAGCGTTTTGGTGCAAATATGAATTTACTTGCAGGATCATTATGGCAGTATGTCAGTGTGTTATTGCTAATGGCCATCATGGCCTGGACATTCGAAGCCCGTGACGTGGTCTGGGACCAACAGCTGATTTTTGCACTTGCCTGGCTGGTTATAGGTTTGTCTGTCACCGCCATTCTCCTGCTGATGTATATGATTCGTGAAGGAGAAACAGCCAAAGTGGCCAGTTATTTTTATCTGGTACCACCGGTGGCCAGCATAGAGGCATGGCTGTTGTTTGACGAATATTTATCCATTGTCTCAATAGTTGCTATATTTATAACTGTTCTGGGTGTCTATCTGGTGATCCGGGAAAAACCTGAATAAACTACTTGTTAAAACTGTGATCACAAGCTTAGGTAATATCTATACAGATAGAATTAAGAATAACAATATGATATTGATATCCAACTCTAAGAATCATTTTGAATGGAAAGTCTAAGTCTTTGAGGACAAATAGATACTTATAAAATATTACACTCAACAAATTCGATCTCTGGAAGAAATATGACTGACTTTTTTACCAACCAATCGCGATGGCAAAAGACAATAATGGTAGTTTTTTCGTGTCTTGTTTTTCCCACAATAGCCCAAGCATGCGTTATCTGTTTTCCTTACCCGAAAATAACGCTTGCTGATAGTTTACTGAAAAGCAAAACAGTCGTCATGGCCAGAGAAAGAAACGAGAAGGCATATACTTTTTATGCTGTTGAGGTTTTGAAAGGTGCTTTTGATGGCATTGACTTCAATGCATTTCTCCACTCCCCCGGACGCCGGATGCTCAGACAGACGCCAGAGGATGTTGTTTTATTTGTAAAATGGCGTGCAGAATCAGACTGGCAATATCTTGCTTATGCCGATCCTGAATATCAAAAATTTATTCGAGCGATAATAAGGCATTCTTCGCGCTGGGAAGAATTTAAAGGGAGTAAACATCGTATAGAATTTTTTGCAGGCCATCTGAATCACAGCGATCCCAAAATCAGGACTCAGGCCTATCTCGAAGTAGCCCGGGCACCCTATGCTTCGATTAAGAGCATTGCCGGCACTGTACCACGTGAGAGAATTCGAGATTTCCTGGACAGCTGGCGATTCATCGAATGGCATAGCTTATTTATCCTCATGCTTGGCCAGAGTCAGCATCCTGATGACAAAGCCTTTATTCGTCAACAACTGGAATTCGCAGCCGCAAGTAACTTTAAAAGAAACCTTTCAGCATGGGTGGTGGCATATATCGAAACCAACCCGAAAACAGGCTTGGAAAAAATCGAGAAATTATATTTCAATGATAAAAACAGAACACCGTCTGAACTTAAAGAGGTATTCAAAGGCCTGTCCGTACTGGGATCAGAGACAGGTTTTCCCATTAATACCGTACTTTACGAGCGTCGAGAACGAATTATCGAAAGCTATCGTACCTTGATTAGAAATCATCCTAAGATGTCAGGAACGGTAGCCAAAAACCTGACGAACTGGCGTATTCGTGCACTGGTAGGACCGCTGACTCAGATAAGTAAGAACGAGCCTGATCTTGACCCGAATTCAAAACTGGCCATTAACTATTATCTGTCAATCTCACAAAGATTTCCACCCGTCAAAACCAGTCAATGATGATATTTTTCATGATGTAACCGGTCAATTTCCAACGCAGGACCGGTTGAAAAACCAGCAGTCCAAAATAATATAGAAAATCTAAGGCGTCTATAATCTATATCACTGCCTGGTCAATCCCTTTGTTTACTTTTTATAAGGTTTAATTTTCGAGGCCTGCATTATATATCCAACACTGATATTACTTGAACCGTCCACCAGAAATAAATTTTTGACCAGGGACTTGATCGATATTATACCGGTGACCATTACAGGATCAAACAGGGCCTTGCTTTTATACCCTTTTTTTTCATCAGCCGTTACGTGGACAATCTGGTTAGGTGGCGGCGGTGGTGAATGGATACAGGCCCCGAGATAGGGTACAAGAAGAAACTCTGTAACACTGGATCCGGCCATTTCAAGCGGCAGAAGATACCCGGGAATACTGACCTTTTGTCCGTCCAGGTCGGTGGCAACCGATCTGTTCAGTTTCTTCCTTCTTTCCATGATATTATAGATGTCAATATTTGCCTCTTTAAGCTCTGCCACTCCCTGATCAACCATTTCAAAAATTTCTTCAGTCTCTGATGTGCGTTCCGGCAGATTTTCAAACAAAGTAACGATCCAGGATGCCACACCGCGCTGTTCCTCATTCAGCCCTTTGTAAGGGTCAAACGTTAATAGATCCGCAGGGATTAAATCTTTCCAGTCCAGGATACGAACCTCTTTGGAAAAAGCGATCTGACATGTTGAGAGAACCACTGTAATCAATAGTGCTGCGATTGTTTTATTCACTTTCGCACTCCTTATATCCGTATCGTCATACCATCTGCCAGAGAATGGCGGTAAATCCGGTATCCCGGTATGATACCGATCAAAAATCCAGCCACACATACCAATGAAATCAATATCAGCTCATAGCCGGTCAATCCTCCAATGGCCACGTAAATCCCAAGTTTTGAAAGGATCAGCGGCTGCGCGATGATTAATAAAAGATAAAGCAGCCCCGTCCCGATGACCACCCCTGCCAGGGTTAACAGGGCAGATTCACCGACAATCAGAGAAAAGACGTGAAGCGGTCTTGCACCGACAGATCTCAAGATGGCCATTTCACGGCGCCGTTCATTCAGGCTGGTCATCAGGGCAATCAGCATACCGGCAAGTCCCACGACCACCACAAATCCTGAGACGGCCAGCAATGCCTTCTCAGCCACACCGATAAGATCCCATAGTTGGTGAAGTGCGGCACCCGGCAGTATTGCCAACAGCGGTTCTTTTGTATAATTATTCACATAACGTTGAACACCAAAGGCAGCGATACGGGATTTCAGACCGACGTAAAAAGCGGTAACCGTTTTAGGCGTCAAATCCATTTTCTTTACCACATCACTGGGAATAGACATTCCCGGAACCGGTGCCCCCTTGCTCCAGTCAATATGAATGGCTTCAATACCTTCTAAAGGGACATGGAGCGTCTGATCCACCGGGGTTCCGGTTTTTTTTAGAATACCGACCACAGTAAACGGCTTATCATCATGTGCGATAAAGCTGACCTTTCCCGCCCCATGAGAGATAATGACAGAATCACCGATTTTATAGTTCAGCACATCGGCCACCCCCCCCGAGCACCACCTCAAAGACATCCCTAAACCTGCGGCCTTTACTGATTTCAAGTTCCCGTTTATTGGCATACCTAAAATTTTCAAAATAGTTTTTTGTGGTTCCCATAACCCGGTATCCATTATGGGAATCTCCCAAAGATATGGGGATGGTCCATTCGATATTGGGATTCTCGACAATTTCCCGGTAGCTTTTATATGATATATTGTTTGTTGCGTTACCGATACGGAATACTGAATAGAGAAGAAGCTGCACCGGACCGGTTCTGGCACCGACAATAAGATCGGTCCCGGATATGGTATTGGTAAAGCTTTGCCTGGTCTCTTTTCTGATTCGTTCCACACCCAGCAGCAGGGTCACACTCAATGCAATGGCACTGATGGTCATGATGGTGGTAAATTTTCTATTTCTTAAGCTTTTTAACGCAAGGTCAACCATATGTTGGTTCTCCTGACTCCTGATGGATGCAAACCGTCAGATTTGATTGATATCCTTCAGTTGGATGGTTCTATGAAAAAATTTTTCCAAAGAGGTATCATGACTGACAAAGACCAGTGTGCTGTTCTGGGTTTCACACTCTTTAAATAAAAGATTGATAAAGGACTTGCGGTGATCCCTGTCAAGCGAGGATGTGGGTTCGTCAGCAATAATAATACCCGGGCCTCCTATCAGGGCCCGTGCAGCAGCCACGCGCTGCTGCTGGCCCATACTTAATTCGATTGCAGCATGTCCTGAAGCAATTTTTTCATCCAGGCCCAGTTTTTTTAACAGCCGATTCGCCTCTGCCTCAACATTTACAGACCTTTTTGCGGCTATACTCCGCCTTAGCGCTGAAAAACGGCAGGGCAGAGTCACATTTTCCACCACGGTCAGATAGGGGATCAGATTGAACATCTGAAATATAAAACCAATATGATCTGCCCTGAAACGATCTTTTGCTGCCCCGCCCAGTTGGTTCATCTTTTGCCCCGAGATGCTTACCGTCCCTGTCTGAGGGGATACAATCCCGGCAATAAGGTTGAGCAGGGTTGTTTTCCCGCTTCCGCTGGGACCGGCGATGAAGATACGTTCGCCCTGGTTTATACTGAGGTGTTCAATATTTAATATATCAACACTCTTATCCCATGAGAAGCGGATATCAGACAGCTCAATAACCGGTTTCAGGGTATTGTTTTTTAAAGAATTCATCATAATAGTTCTGTGTCAGCCTTTATCTTGCCCGCACCTAAAAAATGATTCTATTTTTCTGTGGTGTCAGCTCCATAGCCTTTTGTCCTGTTTCTGTCAGTACCTGCACTTCAATCTCTTCAATTCCCTTGAATTGCTCAAAGAGCATCACCTCGATCTGCTTGAGTTTATCCGGATGTTTACAGTGAAAACGATATACCGCTTTAAATTCGCTGTGATCTTCATCATGTGCATCTTTATCCTGCTCATGATGATCTGTATCGTGGTTTCCATGTTTAGGATCACCGTGTTCCTCAAGTTCATGACCCTGGGTAACCTCTACATTTTCCAGAGTGACACCTGCACTGGAAGTTGCTTTAAATACTTTTTCACCCGTCTTGAGTATTGCAAACGCTTTTTTTACCGCCTTTTTTTCTTTTTCACTGCTGGGCGCATGCTCAAACCCGACAATATTAGCAGCCGGACTTTCTAATTCAATATATAATTCACTCTTTTCCAGAGCCACATTTATGAGTGCAATCCCATGGACATGACTGTCATGGTGCCCCCCTTCTCCAAACGCGGGCTGCGTACCCAGACCATAGAATAAAAGAATACCCGTCATATAAAAACAACATTTTAACATCTTGAACCTGTTTAAAAGCATCGTAGATCCTCCTTGTACCTGACAAATTCCAATACCTTTTTCAATAACTGAAAAACTGCCCTGTAAACTTTACGCGGCAGCACAACAAATTTTAGAAAATTTCAATCAGACTAAAAAAGGAGACGCCCGGGGATCGACATGTTTAGCGCAGGTCTTTAAAACCGGCAACCGACATATAGATAGGAGATAATTGTACTGCTGATCTCCATCACTGGATGATTTAAATAAAAAAAGAAAAAATTGATTGACTGTAAAAAACTCACAAAAAGGACAGAAATGATGATCCTGCTCCATGAGTTTTTCCCCGGGATCTGCATGGGCATGATACAGGTGGTGGGTGTCATTCTCAATACGTTCATGGAATGAAGGATGAAGAAGATGCATCCCGACACAAAGGTATAACACAGCCAGAGTGGCAAACAGTCTCAAGGAAATGTAAGATATTAATTTTTTAATCACATTCCACCAGATTGAATCTATAATCCCAAGGAAATTTAATATTTTTGATAAAAGTACTTTATTGATTAAGATGGTATTTGTCAAATATCATTGTTAATTAGTTGCATTGATCAATGACCCGTTGTGTGAATTTTTTTTTATTCTTCAACAGGGAAAAGAAAGTTATCTTAAAAAGCTCGAGAAAAAAAAGATAGAACCTTGCGGATTTTTAATAATGCAACTATATTGCATGGTATACACAAATTAAAATTGATCCAATCATCCATAAATGGGAGGACACAAACGATGGCTATAAGATTCCTATTAATATTACTCTTTTCGATAAGTGCAGTTGCTTCAGCCAGTGCAGCTGAAAAACTATCCGTGTTTGTCAGCATTGCCCCGCAAAAATTTTTTGTGCAACAAATTGGCAAAGACATGGTTGATGTAAACATCATGGTCAAACCCGGGGCCAGTCCTGCCACCTATGAGCCTAAACCAAGACAGATGGCCGGGCTTTCAAAAGCAGATCTCTATTTTTCCATTGGTGTCCCCTTTGAAAATGCGTGGCTAAAAAAAATCGCTGCCGCCAATCCCCATATGAAAGTGGTCCATACTGATGACGGCATCGAAAAAATAGCCATGGCAGAACACCATCATGATGAAAAAGAACACCATGGCAAAGAAGAACATCATGATGCAGAGGAGCATCACGACGGAGACGATCACGACCATACCGGCCTTGACCCTCATATCTGGACAGCACCGGCACTGGTAAAAACACAGGCAAAAACTATATTAAAGACGCTTCAGCAGGCAGCTCCCCAATATAAAAATGAATTTCAGGCAAATTACAACTCATTTGCTGCCCGGATTGATGCCCTGGACCAGGAGTTGAAGAATATTTTAGCCGGAACATCAGGAATGCAGTTCATGGTGTTCCATCCGTCATGGGGATATTTTGCCAAAGCGTATGACCTTACACAGGTCCCCATTGAAATTGAGGGGAAAAATCCAAAACCGGCCCAGTTAAAAGAATTAATTAAGCATGCAAAAGAAGACGGCATTAAAGTCATTTTTGTGCAGCCCCAGTTTTCAACTAAAAGTGCCAAGCTCGTTGCCAGTGAAATTGGGGGGCAAGTGGCTTATGCCGACCCCCTGGCAGAGGATTGGATGAACAATCTGCGCATGATTGCCCAAAAATTTAAATTAGTATTAAAATAATAAGGACAAGCCATGTCAATTATTGAGCCAATAATTAAGATTGATAATCTTGATTTTGCCTATACAGGGGAACCCATACTGGCTTCCATTAATTTAAACGTTAAAGAAAAAGATTTCTTAGCGATAATTGGGCCCAACGGCGGGGGGAAGACCACTTTATTGAAATTGATGCTGGGCCTTCTTATACCGGACAGAGGAACCGTCCTGATCAAAGGCTACCCACCGGGAGACGCCGCTTCCAGCATCGGGTATGTTCCCCAGAATGTACACATGAACCAGAGTTTCCCCATCTCAGCACTTGATGTGGTACTGATGGGTGCCTTTAACCCCAAAAAAAGATTCAGCCGAAACCAGACACAATACAGGAAGTCAGCTTTGGAAGCTCTGGACCGACTTGAAATGGGCAACTATGCAAATAAAAAAATCGGGACACTGTCAGGCGGTCAACGGCAGCGTGTGCTTATCGCAAGGGCGCTTGTGAGCAAACCTGAACTCCTGCTTCTGGATGAGCCGACCGCCAGTATCGATACCAAAGGCCAGGCTGAATTTTACGAACTTCTGGCCAGGCTGAACAAGGATATCACCATTCTGGTGGTCAGCCATGATCTCCTGGTTATTTCCCGCTATGTCAATACCGTCGCCTGTGTAAACAAGCGGTTACATTACCACGACCAGGCAGAAATTACAGGGGATATGCTGGAAACAATGTATTCCTGCACAGTTGAGCAGGAGTGTCCGGTTGAACTGGTCGCACACGGCTTTCCACACCGGGTGTTAAAACAACATAAGGATCATAACCATGATTGAAGCCCTACAGTTTGATTTTATGCAAAATGCACTGTTCGCAGGTCTACTTGCCAGCATTATCTGCGGCGTCATTGGGACTCTTGTGGTGGTCAACCGACTCGTATTTCTCTCCGGGGGGATCGCACATGCGGCGTACGGGGGGATCGGACTGGCCTTTTATTTTAAGTGGCCCTATTTACCGGGTACCATTGGCTTTTCACTTGCGGCTGCCATGCTGATGGCCGCAGTCAGCCATACGGTTAAGCACCGGGCAGATACCATTGTTGGCGTGATCTGGGCGGTTGGCATGGCATTCGGCATTATCCTGATCGATCTCACCCCCGGTTATAATGTGGATCTGATGAGCTATCTGTTCGGCAGTATCCTGACAGTTCCATCGTCTGATCTGGTAGTCATGACCGCTGTCGGTGTTGTCATTACAGTGCTTGTCTTTTTCTATTACCCTGACCTCCTGGCCATGTCATATGATGAGGAATTTGCCAGGATTAGAGGGGTTCAGGTAAAAGCGCTCTATTTCGGTCTGATTGGCATGCTGGCTGTGACCATTGTTTTAGTCATCCAGGTGGTGGGTCTCATACTGGTCATCGCCCTTTTAACCATTCCGCCATTTATCGTTGAAAAACATGCCAAATCACTGGCCCAGATGATGGTGGCCTCAAGTGTTCTCGGATCTGTCTTCACCCTGGCAGGATTATGGCTGTCCTACCAATACAATTTAACATCCGGAGCAACCATTATCATGGTGTCCGGGACAGCTTTCATCATCTCTTTTTTGGTCGACCGCATCTGTTTCAAAGGGAACACCACAACAGGAAAGTAAACAAAGGGGAGCATATGTGTCATCAATGCAATTATGAAGAATTATTATCCAATGCCAGCCTTAGTTCTACCAATAACAGGATGAGAGTCCTGGAGGTCGTTGGTAACAACAGCTTTCCTCTGTCTGCCAAGGATATTTTCAACACCCTTGAACGCAGCAGCAGCATTAACCGCGTGACAGTATACCGTATCCTGGATCTTCTCGTGGATCATGGAGTTGTTGAACGAATAAGTACCGGCGGACGGGCTTTTTATTACGGTCTTGCCCCAAACAATCACCATGAACCCCATCCCCATTTTTATTGTATGAACTGTGGGCAGATGGATTGTTTAAGCCCTGAAAGCCTTAGTGTTGATATGGAAGCCCTCATTAAAACTTTTCCTGGTCAGATTGAAAAGGTAGAGGTAAGAGTCGACGGTATTTGTAAAAACTGTGGGAATAAACAGTGATTGATATTGCAAAAATAAAGGCGGGAAGAGTCAAAGTAACCATTTTAAGTGGATTCCTTGGGGCGGGTAAAACGACCCTGCTCAATCATATCATCAGGCAGAATCAGGATCGAAAAATTGCAGTTCTCGTAAATGATTTTGGAAAAATCAATATAGACAATGACCTGATTGAGAGCCGGGAAGAATATAAACTCAATCTTACCGGCGGGTGTATCTGCTGTACTATTCAAAAAGATCTGCTTTCAAGTGTCATCAATTTAATGAAGCAGGAGCAAAAACCTGAATATCTTATCGTGGAGTGCAGTGGTGCAGCAGACCCTTCCCAGGTCCTGAACACGCTGTCTTCTCCCCTTTTAAAATTCCATCTCCATGTGGACGGGTTATATACTGTTGTTGATACAAGTAGCTTGTTGGAGATTGAAAACAACGAACATCAGGCGCTGGCTGAACACCAGATCAAAGCGGCTAACCTGCTGATACTGAATAAAACAGACCGCATCGATGCCCGGCAATTGGACGACATAAAACGGTTTGTCAAAAAGATATCACACAATGCCGTGATGCTGGAGTCTGTTAGATGCCGGATTCCGGTTGATCTTATCCTGGGATTTAAAGATCTGCCCAAACTTGAAACCGTTCCGCAAAACCGTCCCATAAATACCCATGTACATGAGGCCCATGATCATGGCCACGAACAAAGAGAAATATTATCAGCCGTTCCTGACAACAGTTCTGTGCTGACCCATAAACCACATGATCTGGTATTTGAATCCTGGAGTTTTACTTCAGACAGACCCTTCAGGAAAAATGCGTTTAAAAAACTGCTGGAAAATATCTCCCCGGATATTATCCGGGCAAAAGGTTTTGTATACTGGGATGATCCCAAAGATCCTCTAGTGCTTTTCAACCTGGTCGGAAACTGGATTGATTTTGAGTATTTTTTTCAAAAAAAAGATCTTCCATTTAAAACAAGCCTGGTGTTTATAGGAAATCCTGGTTGGAAAAAGCATAGTGATTTTGAACATCAGCTTATAAAATGTACGACTATAAAAAAACAGATCAGATAATTGAGCCATAAGAGATCTACTCCAACTCCCGGTGCCCTGGATGTCCATATCCAGCGGCTGCGAATAAAGAATCGAATCCAACCCGGAAACACAGCAGCTGATCGTCACGGGTGTGGGGTATAAGTTTAATCCGGGGCAAAACAAACCCTTTAATTAAAAATTGATACTTCACAATTGATAATTGTGGATAAGGGCCATTTTTATAATTTAATTGTCTGCCTTAACCTCTTTTTTCTATGAATACTGACAGTACGGGGTGCTATAGGGGTAAAAAAAGTCATGACCTTTATCATGATAGATGTAAGTTCTTGCCTGTCGGGGAGTATTTTGGCTGCAACCTCATAATCCCCGTACTTTTAATAATAGTCTTCCCCATAACAAGAAAAATTTTGGGAGTGGACTATGAATACAGGTCATTGCTTTTCGGAGGTGGTGCAAACCGACAACTTATACCGGTACATTATTGTTCATAATACGTACAATCAAAACAGAAACTTGTAACAAGCATAGCCAATAAAATGGTCTCAAAACAGACCCTTGAAAAACGTATTGTAGAGCTTGAAAAACAAATCAAGCGATATCAAAAGAAAGAACAAGACCGTTCTTCAGACATACTTTCTGTTCTATTGGA
>CAZLTD010000157.1:0-10830 GCA_964562385.1 uncultured Desulfobacula sp. | reverse complement strand
CGCGTAACTCAGTTGGTAGAGTGCTACCTCGACACGGTAGAAGTCAGCAGTTCAAGTCTGCTCGTGCCTACCAGAAATTTCAAGGGTCTTGGAAAATTTTTCCAAGACCCTTTTTGCGTTTTGTGACCGGTTTTAAATAAAGGGCTACCATTCAAGTTTATGTATATTCACGACTGATCAGGGAATCAGTCAACCACAACATATGATATTTCATTTTTTATGTTTTTCTTAGTTGTAATGTATCAGCATTAATTTGATCCAACTATTTTGAAACAATATCCGAATTATTCTATAATAAATATAAAAATCGTTTATATATTATTTAATTGACTGAGGATCGCATACCTCTTCTTTTTTAACGGCACCTCTACCACAACCACCACAAAAGAATTCAAATTTTGCAACTTGAGGTTTACAAAGATGCTGTTTCTTTTTAGCCTGTTGACCACAACTTTCACATGTGAATAAATTGCCTTTTTCTGTAGGATCACATAAGTGGCCTCCCTCAGCGGATATCTTACCACAGGATTTGCAAGTATACGTTGTCATAATTCCTCCTTAATGAAAAAACTAAATTCAAAAATTCTTTCGATACCTTGTTTTTCAGAGACTGGAAATAACTATGCTTATCATGATATAAAAAACTAGCCATGCTCCATATCGATTTCCATAAAATCAAACCAGCTCCCGTAATTTGATGCATGATCCAGTTCAATTTGAACAATGTCTTCATGTCTGCGTTCTATTTCCAATAATTTTTCAAAAATTTCTTTTATAGGACCCTCTGTCCTATCACAAGCACCCTGATAGAACTCACTGGTTTCAATTTCGAGCTTCAGGGCACTATTCCAAACTCGTTTTACATCACCAAGAATTTGTACAGGAATTGTTTCTCTCATCTTTTCAATTTTAACATCAAATAATTCTTTCGAGGGTATGGGAGAACCTAATTTCGTTAAATCTATCTGCCCCTCTGCTTTTAAAGTATTAAGACTATATTCTAAAAAATCGACATGAGATTGTTCATCATCAGCCAGGGCCTTGAAAATTTTTTTTCCTCTTTTATTTTTAATGGTTTCATTTGCTGAAAGGTATAAATCCCTAATTTTTTTTTCATAGCGTAAAGCATCAATCAATATCTTTTGAGAATTCATATTTTCTCCTATACTTTCAAAATTTTTATAATTTAGGTCTGCAGAATTTTTGTATGACACACGAATTATAACAAAAGATTAACTATTTATATAGATAATAAAGACTGATCCTCACTAAGAAAACCGTAATCAGGGATAGATTTTGTTAAAGATTCATAGTGCATTTTTCACAAAACAAAAAGCGATCATTATGTCTATAAATGAATACCACAGGCATTGCTGCTTTGAGCGTTGAGGTCATCGGCCGCCTATCTTTTCAAGACATGCAACCATCATCTTCATCAACTATTTTTTTATAGCATTCCTCTGTCTCTTTGCCATTCTTAGAATTCTCATCACACTCGGTCATTTTATCTATTACCTTTTTTTGATCCTTAGCATCACAAAAATCTTTTTCCTTTTTTTCTGAAGTCATATATGCCCCCAAGTAATTAAGTTGATAATTAATGAAAATAATCATTGTACACATAAAATTTAATGAGGACTGTTGGATTGTCAACTGGTTGTAGGTTTATTATTAAATTCTTTATTGTCGCTTTTATTGAAGGTATTGTACAAAATGAGGTGCTAAGCTTAAAATCCGGAAAATATCAGATGTTAGGGGTGAGCCCTGTGTCCATCCGGGGTTATCTAATCTCGGCAATTTTGATATGGGGTTTTCAGCTTTCATTTTTCTCCCGCACAAAGAAACATCCTTGCAGAATCAAGCGCGGACGCCCACAAGGGCTCAGCCTTTTGACGGGAACAGGCAGCCCCTTACCGGCCGATGCACAATCGTTTAATTCAAAAGCAGATAACATGCCATGACAGCGAAAATGATACCGGCCACATCCGCAGTTAAAGCGGTTACAAGCGCGTGCCTGATGCGTCTGATCTGGACCGCCCCGAAATAGACAGCCATGACATAAAAGGTGGTTTCAGTGGAGCCCTGCAGGGTGGAGACCAAAAGCCCTGTATAGCTGTCCGGCCCGATGGCCGGGTCATTGATGATGGATGCCAGGATCGCGTAGGCCCCTGATCCTGACAGCGGTCGCATCAGCGCCATGGGCAGGGCCTCTGCCGGAAGGCCGAAACGGCTTGTAATACCTGCAAGGGCATTGACAATTATCGCAAGACCGCCGCTGGCCTTGAGCATGCCCACGGCCACCAGGATGGCCACCATATAGGGGATAATTCGCAGGGCGACCTGGAACCCCTCTTTGGCCCCTTCCACGAAAACTTCATAAACCGCTACCTTTTTTACCAGGCCGAATCCTAAAAACCCCACCATTAAACCGGGTAGAATCCAGGGAGATACCTGGCGCCCGAAAAGGATGGCCACGGGTATCAGGGAGGCAAGTAATCCAAGTGCCAGGATAGACACCCACAAGGGGTATCCCATGGAGGCTTCTTTGAGTGTGTTATCGGAAAGTTGTTCTTTTGTCTCTTCAGTATTGCCTGCAACAGGAGCGGTTGTCTTTTGTGTAAAAAAACGCTTGTAAAATGTGGCGGCGATAATGGCCACGCCGGTGGAACCAATGGTGGCAAACAGGGTGGTGGGTAAAATGGCGGCCGGATCAACGGAATCTGCGGCTGCCCGCAACGCGATCACGCCGGTGGGCAGAAGTGTCACAGAGGATGTGTTGATGGCCATGAAAAGCACCATGGCATTGGTGGCTTCCCCTTTCACCGGGTTAAGCCTGTTAAGTTCCTGCATGGCCCTGATACCGAAAGGTGTGGCAGCATTGCCGAGGCCCAGGGCATTGGCCGCAAGGTTTAAAATCATGGCGCCCATGGCAGGATGATCCGCCGGCACGTCCGGAAACAGCCGAACCATTAAAGGGCGTATCAATTTTGCCAGGATGGTCAGCATTCCCCCTTTTTCAGCCACTTTCATCAAGCCTAAAAACAGGGCCATCACCCCGACCAGGCCAATGGCAAGATCAACAGCGGAACCTGCCGAATCAATCATTGCCTTTGAAAGGATCTCCATGGGCATGGGGTCAGTCGTACCCTGTGTGACGGTGATCTGTTGCCACCCGGCACAGGCAACGGCCAGAAAAACGATAATAACAAAGATTTTATTCATCTCATCCTCTATTAAATAAGATAGTTGCTGTTCATAGGCTTAACACAACTTGCCGCTCCTTGATAGATTCATTTTGAAAATATCGTAGCGTTGTAAAAGAAGAAATGTATGAAAAACGTGATCGCTTGTACTTACTGTAGAAAAATGGCTATGAGGGTGAGTGCAGTGGGGTACCTATAAATACGCACACTTTGCCCGCATCAGTTTAAACACCTGCCTGTGATGAGAAAGTCAGGTGTTCTGCGAACTTTTTTGATAAGTGTATGTATTAAAATACCTTACCTGTGATCACGTAAAAGGGGATAAAAAAACCATTCAGGACTATATAAAGATCTATAGTGAAAAAAGCTTAATAATTATCAGGATTTATTTTTAATAGCAATATCTATTTTCAAATTATTTATTTTTTCCCTTGACAAAGTTTTTCGATTTCTTCAATATCCGGCCTTATGTTTGAAAATTTAATAGTATATTTAACACTGTGTCCGATGGTGGCTGCAACGGCCTGTATGATACTCCGGGGGGAGAAGATAAGATCCCTTGTGGTGGGCTTTACAGGTGCAACTTTGATGGCCGGATCCATTCTTTTGATCTGGCAGGGACCGGGCGTTTCACACCCGGCTTTTATGGGCAGCTTTGAATTTACAACCTTTATCCAGGTGGCGGATTTTTTCGTCCTGGGCCTGATTCTTTTTTTCGGGATAAAATTCAAAAACTGGCTTATTGTCGGCTTATCCCTGTGTCAGGCTGTGCTTCTTGCCTGGTTTGAATTTGTGATGCTCAAGGGTGCTCATGCACCTGCCGGATTGTTTGCGGATAATCTGTCTTTGATCATGGTATTGCTGATCAGTATTGCAGGCTCCTTGATCGTTTTTTATGCCCTGCCGTATATGGCGCATCATGAAGCACACTTGAAACTTAAAAAATCACGGCAGCCCCGGTTTTTTGGCCTGTTGTTTCTGTTTATCGGCGCTATGAATGCGCTGGTGACGGTCAATGACCTGATGCTGTTCTATTTCTTTTTTGAAATTACCACGCTCTGCTCGTTTCTGTTGATCGGGCATGACAAGACCCCTGAAGCAAAGAAAAATTCAATCACGGCATTATGGATAAATTCTCTGGGCGGGCTGGCACTGCTGTCCGGTATTGTCCTGATCTATGCCGGACTTCATACCCTGGACATCCAGGCGGTGATCGCAAGTGCCAAAGGGATGGATGTCATGTTGATTCCACTGGGACTTCTGTGTGTGGCAGGGTTTACCAAGGCCGCCCAGATGCCGTTTCAAAAATGGCTGCTCGGTGCCATGGTGGCGCCCACGCCCACATCGGCACTGCTGCACTCCTCCACCATGGTAAAGGCAGGTGTTTATCTGGTCATCCGGTTTGCCCCGGCATTTGAGGGCACACCGTTAAGCCTGGGGGTGGCCATCTGCGGTGCATTTACATTCCTGTCTGCGGCAGCGCTTGCCATCGGGCAGAGCAATGGTAAAAAAGTGTTGGCCTATTCTACCATCAGCAACCTGGGGCTGATCCTTGCCTGTGCCGGGATTAATACCCATGCCGCCATTACTGCGGCTATTTTACTGGTCATTTTTCATGCTGTGTCCAAAGCCCTGCTTTTTCTTTGCATGGGCAGTATTGAACAGCATATCGGCAGCCGGGATATCGAAGATATGAGAGGGCTTTTCGGGCAGATGCCCAAAACCGCCACGATCATCACTCTGGGGATTTTGACCATGATCCTGCCGCCCTTCGGCATGCTGCTGGGCAAATGGATGGCCATCCAGTCGGCAGCCGGAAACCTGTTTACGATTTTGATGCTGGCATTAGGGTCGGCATTGACCGTGGTTTACTGGGCCAGATGGGCCGGCATCCTTATGGGGTCGGATTATAAAGGCGACCCAAAACCGGAAGCTTTGCCTGTTCTGGCAAAAATTCCGCTGATGACCCTTTTGGCGGCTGCAGTGACCCTGAGCATGGCAGCGCCCTTTATCTACTCAAAGATGATTTTGACCGATTTGACGGGCACCAGTTCATTCAGCGTTATCAACGGCGTGATGAGCAATGCCAGCGGTTCTTTTGCTGTTATCCCGTTGTTTCTCATTGCTGTTCTCGTGTTTTTATTTGCACTTTATAGGTCACGGTCAGGGAAACAGACAATTGTTTCCGGTCCCTATATGTCTGGGATCAGCGGCAATGAAAACGGGACCTATGTCGGGCCCATGAACAAAATTATGGGCGGTGTCCAGAGCAATTATTATCTGTCTGCTTTTTTTGGTGAACAAAAATTATCCAGGACTGTGAATGCAACAGCCTGTATCTTGATTGCGATCATGTTGGGAGTTTCGTTATGATGAGTATGTTATATGCCGTGGCCGGGGTAATTATGGCACCGTTCGCCGGAATCCTGATTGCCGGTGTTGATCGGATTTTAACGGCCAAATTTCAATCCAGAACCGGGCCGCCGCTGTTGCAGCCTTTGTATGATATCGGCAAATTGTGGGGCAAACAGCCCATGATCGCACACAGGTTTCAGCCGCTGTGTGTCTACATATATCTGTCTGCCGCCATGGTATCCGTGGGCCTGTTTTTTGCCCAGTCTGATCTGCTGCTGATATTTTTTGTCCAGGCAGTGGGTGCTATTTTTCTGGTGATCGGCGCCTTTTTAGTTCCGTCCCCGTTCAGCCAGGCCGGGGCCAACCGGGAGTTGATCCAGATTTTAACCTATGAGCCGCTGATTATTATTGTCCTGGCAGGTATTCACCTTTACACCGGCAGTTTCAAGATTTCCGCCATTTATGCCATGGACAAGCCGCTTTTAATGAACCTGCCGCTTCTGTTTATCGTGTTCGGCTATGCCCTGACCATTAAGCTGAGAAAATCTCCCTTTGACATCTCCGCCAGCCACCATGCCCACCAGGAACTTGTGCGCGGTGTGCTCACCGAGTATTCCGGAAAAATGCTGGCCTTAATCGAGATTGCCCATCTGTATGAAACCATCCTGGTCCTGGGGCTTTGTTCTCTTTTCTGGACCACCAGTATCTGGGGGATGGTCGTGCTTCTGGCGCTCACCTATTTTGCGGAAATTATTGTGGACAATATCAGCGCCCGGATGTCGTTTCGGTGGATGCTCAAGTCTGTCTGGTCCACCGGCCTGGTGTTAAGTGCGATAAATCTGATCTGGCTCTATTCAAAAGGATAAAAAATGATTAAAAAAATAATTGAAAAATCCCAGGTAAAATCACCCTGGCTGGTTCACTATGACTGCGGATCCTGCAATGGATGTGATATTGAAACCCTGGCTTGCCTTACACCCTTGTATGATGTGGAGCGGTTTGGTGTGCTGAATATCGGGAACCCCAAACACGCCGACGTCCTGGTGGTCACAGGGACCGTGAATAAAAGAAATAAAAAGGTCCTCAAACAGATTTACGACCAGATGCCATCCCCTAAGATTATCATCGCCATTGGTGCCTGCGGTTTGTCCGGCGGCATTTTCAGGGAAGCCTACAATGTGGTGGGCGGTGTGGACAAGGTGATCCCGGTGGATGTCTATGTTCCGGGCTGCCCGGCCAAGCCCGAAGCCATCATAGACGGTGTCGTGGAAGGGCTTGCCAAACTGAGCGAGCTTCAAAAACAGGGCGGCAAAGAAGCGCCGGCCCTGGCAAGCTAATGTGAAAAAGAAAAATTTATGGAAACCTATAAAATAAATAAACAAAATATAGTAGACAAATGTGAGACCCTTAAAGCCAGCGGGTACCGGTTTGTGACCATCACCTGCCTGGAAATTGATGAAGATCATCTTGAGATGATTTATCATTTTGACAAGGATCTTAAGATTGTCCATTACCGGATGCAGGTAGCAAAAGACGAAATCGTTCCCAGCCTGTCCCCGGTCTTCTTTGCCGCTTTTTTAGTGGAAAACGAGATTATCGACCAGTTTGGTGTTACCTATGAAAATCTGGTCCTTGATTTTGGCGGGAGCCTCTATTTGGATGATAATGACGATATCACGGCCACGCCTTTTTGCAAGTATGGTGTGAAACGTACGTAAGGCCCCATCCTGACCTAAAAAAATACCATAGAAATAAAGATACGGAAAATATAAATGTCAAAAACCATTGTCCCTTTCGGGCCCCAGCACCCTGTGCTGCCAGAGCCTATTCATCTGTCTTTAACTGTTGAAGACGAGATTGTAAAAGAAGCTGTGCCGGCCTTCGGTTATGTTCACCGAGGACTGGAAAAGCTTGCTGAAAAAAGAGATTACCACCAAATGATTCAGGTGGTGGAGCGGGTCTGCGGGATCTGTTCCATGATTCATGCCATGTGCTATTGCCAGGGTCTGGAATCCCTGATGAATGTTGAAGTGCCGCGGCGCGGCCAGTTTCTTCGCGTTATATGGTCCGAACTTCACCGGATCCACAGTCATCTGCTGTGGCTGGGCCTGTATGCCGATGCCTTTGGGTTTGAATCGGTGTTCATGCAGTTCTGGAAAATTCGGGAGCGGATCATGGATATCAATGAATCCACTGCCGGCAACCGGGTCATTGTATCTGTCAACCAGGTTGGCGGTGTGCGGCGTGATCTGTCTCCTTCCCAGTGTGACTGGATCTTAGAAGAACTCAAAGAGGTGGAAAAAGAGATCAAGGCGCTTGAGTCCACCATGCTCAATAACTATACCGTTAAAAAGAGAACTGTGGGCAAGGGTGTGCTTACCAAAGAAATGGCCTATGAGCTGGGGGCTGCAGGTCCCACGCTTCGGGCTTCCGGTATTGCCCAGGATCTTCGGCAGTTAAAGTACGAGGCCTTTGATGAGCTTTATTTTGAACCGGTGGTGGAAACCGACGGAGATGCCTATGCCAGGGGTGTTATCCGGTTTAAGGAAACCCTTCAGTCCATTGACCTTGTCCGCCAGGCCATCGCCCGTATGCCGGCAGGCGACACTTTTGTGAAGGTTAAAGGAAAGCCTGAGGGAGAAGTGGTCCAGCGGGTGGAACAGCCACGGGGAGAGTGTCTCTACTATATCAAAGCCAACAAAACCAAGTTTTTAGACCGGCTTCGTATCCGCACCCCGACCTTTGCCAATATTCCGCCCCTGGCTGCAATGCTGCCGGGCATGGAGCTTGCCGATGTGCCGGTGGTGATCCTGTCCATTGACCCCTGTATCAGCTGTACGGAAAGATAATCATGATAAAGAATATATTTAAAAACTTTGTGTCGGGCAGTGCCACCCGGGCCTATCCCATCGATATACGGCCGGGATTTGAAAATGCCCGCGGTGAGCTTGCCAATGATATGGATGGCTGCACCCTTTGCGGGATCTGTGCTAAAAAATGCCCGTCGCAATGCATCCTGGTGAATCGGAAAGAGGGCAAGTGGGAATTGAACCCCTATGCGTGCGTGTTCTGCGGGATTTGTGTTGAGTCCTGCCCAAAGGCATGCCTGGTGCACTGTGTGGATCATAAAAAGCCGGCACGCGAGAAACAAAGCCTGGTGCTGACCAAAGAGGTCCCTGTGAAACTAAAGGTGGTGGCAGGTGCCTGACCCCCATCCAAACACAAAAATCCCTGAAATTTCAGGGTAATCTTTATAAAAAAAGTGGGGCTGTGCCGATCAGCAGGGGTGTTGACCGGGAACAGGAAAAAGTCGTGAAATTAGGTCTCCACGGCTTTCCCCCTTGATAAAAAAACATGGCAGACTTTGTTGAAGCGACAGCTCTCCTGTTGATCTGACTGCTTGCTGTAAATGCGACACTTGTATTTCCTGCTGCTGTTAAATCGTTATCCCCTGGTCTGCCATGTTTTTTATTTCTTCCTAATAAAATTGTATCAATCTGTCTGGTTTTTACCGCTGAACCCGTCCGCATCACCTTGGATTCAAAACAAATTCAACCACAATAGTCTAAAACATTTTTTTTCATTGCTTTTTTATTCCATTATTTGCTAACAAAATTTAAACAACCCTACATGTCGCTTGTTAAATTTGTATTTCAATTGATGGGAAAAGGAATATGCAATGGGCCTTAATCCGGAAAAAAGGAAGTATCCGCGCCATAACCATATAAGCCCCATGAACATGTATCGCATGGATTTCCAGGATGAACATTTTTATGCGCAGATGCATGATTACAGCCAGGGGGGACTATCAATGAAGACCACTGAAGACCTGGTTATCGGACAGCTGGTATATCTTGAAATGATCGATCATGAAAAGACCTCAAAGGGTCCTGAAAAAAACAAAAGCTACTTTGGCAGCGTCACGTGGAAAGACTTTGATTCAATGGCCGATGGGAATGGCTTGTATCAATACGGTATAAAGTATCAGGAATCTGTCCATTGATGGTGTGATATTTTCTACAGTCGCTGTTTTACCTTTATAATTGTTTTTATCAGGTTCGTTAAGAATATTATTAAACCCATTTCCTGTCATTATCTGTCGCGAAAAACCAGTTTTGCCCCAAATGCTAAAAAAATAATTCCAGCAACGCCTTCCAGCCATTTCTGCATCCTATTATAAAGGGCGTGCTATACGCATTAAAAGGTGCATGGTATGTTATCTTGTTTCTTCAGAGTGTCTTGTGTATGATTGCCGGTATTTTTAAATTGTTCGTGATTTAAATTGCTGGAAAAATATGCTGAGAACAAAACAATGAATGCCATAAGCGAGTCTGATCTTTTCAAGCCGGTACAAGCCTATCTGATTAACCAGGGCTACAGTGTTAAGGCAGAAGTCCGCCACTGTGATATAACGGCGGTGAAGGGTGAAGAGCTGGTCGTTATTGAACTTAAAAAGAACCTGAACATCTCTTTGCTGATTCAGGCGGTAAACCGGCAGAAGTTTGCGGATTCTGTCTATGTGGCAGTGGCGTCAGGGAAGAATCGCTCCGGGCCCAGGAATTTTAAAGGGGCCTGTCATCTTCTCAAAAGACTGGAACTCGGGCTGATCCTTGTCTCTTTTTTAAAGACCAAAACAAAGGTTGAGGTCATCTTTCATCCGTCGGATTATAAAAAGAGAAAAAGCCATAAGACCCGAAGGAACATTATCCGCGAAATATCCGGCAGAACAGGTAATTATAATACCGGCGGAAGCTGCGGCAAACAGATCATCACCGCATACAGGGAAAGTGTAATTCATATCGCATGCATTCTGGCGTCCAAAGGAGAACTGTCCCCGGCGCAGCTGAGAGCCCTGGGCGCTTCAAAAAGATGCCAGAGGATTCTTTCGGACAATCATTATGGGTGGTTTGAGCGGGTAAAAAGAGGGGTTTACATGCTTCATCCCCAGGGCAAAAAGGCATTGAAAAATTACCCGGATCTGGTACAGCATTATAACCGAATTGTTTCAGTGGAAAAGTAAAAGTACTTTATGGGGTTTGCGGGCCCGGGGGGCGCGGGCCGCAGGAATCACAGACAACCAGTACCGTGGTGCCGTTCTCCGGGACGGGTACGGCGTACCTTCGATAATACTCATCCAGGACCTGGTGTATCTGCTTTTGATCCATCTCAAAATAGTTCATCACTTCGAATGTAATATTTCGCTTCGGATCTTTATAAATATTTTGTATTCATTCACGGGGTAACAGCATTGTTGTAAGCAATTGAAATTACA
>CAZLTD010000156.1:0-10960 GCA_964562385.1 uncultured Desulfobacula sp. | reverse complement strand
AGAAAGCGTTTTTAGACAAGAACCTGAAAGCATTTGAATTGGGCTTTGAAGCGGCGCAAAATTACAATGCGGCATGATAGACCACAGATGTAAATAATTCAGGGCACTCCCGGTTTTTCAAGGTGGTGCCGCCACACAAGAGATGGGCATTATGAGTAAAAAGAGAATTTGCGTCATAAACGGGCCGAACCTGAACATGCTTGGTAAACGTGAACCTGAACTGTACGGTTCTGCAACACTTGCATCTATTAACCAAGGGCTTGAAAAAAAAGCGTCCGGCCTGGGGCTGGATCTGCTGTTTTTCCAGTCCAATCATGAAGGTGCGATTGTCGATGAAATTCATCGTCTTTTTGACACTGGTATCAACGGTATCATTATTAACCCGGGAGCCTTTACTCACACCAGCGTAGCGATCCGGGACGCCCTGCTTTTGTTGTCATGTCCCATCATCGAGATTCATCTGTCCAATATTTATAAAAGAGAAGCGTTTCGGCATAAATCCCTTGTGGCGGATATTGCCACAGGCCAGATTTCAGGCTTTGGTCATTACGGCTACCAGATGGCATTAAGCGCCATGGCAGACAAGATCAATGACGCCTGATCTTCTCATTGCCTGCGCCACGTCTCATGAGATGGCGCCTTTTTTAAAAAAATATCCAGCCAAAACCACGTCTGTCACCCGGACCGGTCTTAGACTGTTTTTTGGCCATATTCATTCCAAGACATATCAATTGGTACTTACCGGTCCGGGGGTGTTCAATACCGTTCATGCATTGACCGCCTGCCTTGAGCAGGAAACTCCCGGTTTGATTCTGCAGACCGGGATTGCAGGGGCCTTTTTGCAATCAGGCCTTGGTATCGGGGATATTGCCGTTGCCGTCCAGGAGCGATATGTTCATACCGGTGTAACCAAAGGCGCTTTAGAAATCTCCCCCCTGCCTTTTGATCTGATTGAAGGTTACCCGTCAACCCGGCAGGGGGTCTATCCGCTTGATAAAAAGCTTACCCAGGCCTGTTATGATCAGATTTGTCAAACCTTCCAAAGCCAGAGGATAAAAATTTCCGAGGGTGATTTTATCACCGTTTCGGCCATCACCGCATCAAAAGATCTTGCAGATCAAATCCACCAAGGATTTTCCCCGGTGATGGAGGCCATGGAAGGTGCGGCATCTGCCCACGTGGCACAGATGTACCGGATACCGTTCATAGAAGCCAGGGCCGCCTCCAACCGCGTGGGAGAAAGGGATAAGTTAAAATGGGATATAAAAAAAGCTGCAGAACAAATTGTAAAGATCTGCACATCCGTATCCTGCCTGGACTGAACAGTTTTTGTGAAACCAAAAAGTTTACGTCATTGAAAATTACAGGTATATTGAAACAGACAGGTTATAGTGATTCTCAAAAAGGTGTTCTGAAAAAAACATATAAGAAAAGAATCACCCAAAAGCAAATCGATTATCCCTCAACGGGGTTTAAAGTTTGAGTGATAGAAAACCATGTCCGTCAATCGGAACCTGTTTCTGCGATTTGCTATAGACCACCACTATAAAAAATGGTGCAACCCATTGAAACAGAAGATACCAGACAACGAAGATGCCTTTTATTGATTCCCATTGCCATCTCCATGATTCACGGATCAGTCAACGATTGCCCGGTATGATCGCCAATGCCCAAAAAGCAGGGGTTGAATTTATGGTGACCTGCGCCACCATGGAAGATAATTTTGCTGCCACCGCGCAACTGGCCAGGGAGAATACGGCAATTCTGCCATGTTTCGGCATTCACCCTTGGTTTATCGATTCCCGGTCGGAAAACTGGAAAGATATCCTTGAAAGTGCCTTGAACGCCATGCCGTCCGGTGTGGGTGAAACCGGGATTGATTTTACAGCCCGGACAGCAGACCGTCAGCAGCAGCTTGCGGTGTTTGAAACCCACCTGGATCTTGCCAGACAGCTGAAACGGCCCATCAATATCCATGTTAGAAAGGCCTGGGACACTTTTATTCACACCATTAAAAGATTTGGTCCCCTGGAGGTGCCCGGAGTGATCCACGCCTATTCCGGATCCGCCGATATGATATCGCTGTTTGAAAAATATAACTGGTATGTCTCGTTCGCCGGTTCCGTGACCAATCCTGATGCCAGAAAGGTGGTTGAGTCTTTAAAAACAGTGTCGCAGGACCGCTTTGTCATGGAAACCGACACCCCGGATATTTATCCCCGTATACCGGATCCTGCCCCTGACCGTATTAATGAACCGGCAAATCTGCCGCTTATGGCCAGAATTGCGGCCAGCAGGATCAATATGGATGAAGAAATTTTCTGTGACCTTGTATATGAAAACAGCCAAAACTGTTTTGAACCTCTAATAAAAGGAAGGCAATAATAATTCATGGACCAGTTTGCAAGAACCAGACAATTGCTGGGTGATGCATCAATGGAGAAAATCCAGAAGGCCCGGGTCGCGGTTTTCGGTCTTGGGGCGGTGGGATCATTTGCCACAGAAGCCCTGGCCAGAAGCGGGGTGGGGCGTCTGACCCTGATTGATTTTGACAGGGTTGATGCCTCCAATATCAACCGGCAGCTTTTGGCGCTTCATTCCAGTGTGGGCAAAGAAAAGGCCCGGCTTGCACAGGCCCGTGTCAAGGACATCAACCCATCCTGTAAAACCGATATCCACTGCTCTTTTGTCAATGCAGACAGCCTTGTAGAGCTTCTGCAAGAGGATATGGATGTGGTGGTGGATGCCATTGACGGACTCAATTCCAAGGTGAACCTGCTGGTGGCAGCCAAACAGATGAAACTTCCCATTGTCTCTTCCATGGGCGCCGGCGGCAGGGTTGATGTCTCAATGATCAAGACCGGGGATATCAGTGAAACCTGTGTCTGTCCCTTGGCCCGTGTGGTACGAAGGCGCCTGCATCGCCGCGGGGTCCATGAGGGTATCCAAACGATCTATTCCACAGAGAGACCCTTGAACAAACAGCCCTTCAACCCGGATGATGCCGTGGATGCCTTAAAAGACCATGGCCGGTCCCGCCCTCCCATTGGCACGGTAACATGGGTGCCCGGAGTCTTTGGGTTAACCATCGCAGGAGAAGTGATCCGGATTTTGACGGGTCCACATTGATTTTAATGACAGGTTTCCCGTCCTAAAAGGGGGCGTCCTTTACTTGCCGTCGCTGATTTTATATAATGGTGAACAGTCTTAAGCCGAACATTTCACGAAATCACTAATGTTATCATGAGATATCCGGACTGATTTGCCCGCAACAAAAACCAAGGGGCGCTGCATGCGGAAGCACTATATTATTTTTGATACCGTAAAGAAATCAATTGGATTTCATAACATTTTGTTTCTGATAATGGTGCCTGTTGTCCTGCTGTTATTGTCATTTCCCGAGCCGGGGTATTGTTCCCAAGACGAAACATTTCAGCCGCGTATAAACATCCGCCTGGGAGGAGACAAACGTTTTCCACCCAGCACCTTTATTGAGAATGGTCAGCCAAAAGGATATATTGTAGATGTCATCCACGCCACGGCCAGGGCCGTAGGCATGAAAGTGACCGTTGTATTGATGCCCTGGAGCCAGGCCCTTGAACAACTTAAATCCGGGGACCTGGATGTCATGGCCATGTCCTATTCTGACAAGCGGGCAAAAGAGTATGATTTCAGCGTTCAATTTGCCCTGAACGCCTTTGGACTGATGGTTCCCAAAGATTCGGGCATCAAAAATATCGCGGATATCAAGGGGAAGCGTGTGCTTGTCCAGCAGGGCGGGGTGATGACCGATTTTATTGCAACCAGTGATATCAAGGCCGATTTTACATTTATGAAAAATGTTGAGGCCATTGTCAAAGCACTGGGGCAAAAAAAATATGATGCCGCCTTTCTTTCTAAAAAGACCGGGTATTATGTGGCCCGGCAGTTTGGTATTGCCGGCCTTGAATTTACAGATGAGGATATCAATCCCAGGAAAACGGTGTTTGCCGTCACCAAGGGGAACTTTAAACTGGTCCACCATCTAAATGAGGGGTTGTCCGTTATTAATGCCGATGGCCGTCTGTCTGAAATTAATGAAAAATGGTTTGGTCAGGTCTCAGACGACCTTATCAGTCTTGACCGTGTGAAAACCTGGTCGCTGAGACTCGGCATTGCAGCGCTGTTGATATTCGGCATTGCCTTTTTCAGGAACCGGTTGCTCAAAGCCGAGATCGTTAAGCGGCGGCAGGCCGAAGAAAGTCTTCAGATTCAAAAGGATTTGAGTATTGCATTAAACCTGACCAATGATATGGACACTGTATTGTCCAAAATTTTAGGTGTCTGTGTCGAAATCCCCGGTATAGATTGCGGCGGTATATACATAGTCAGGGAGGATACCTTTGAACTTGATCTTGTAAAACATATTGGTTTGTCTGACCGGTTTGTTGACAAAGCGTCCCACTATGCCGCAGACACCCCACAGGCCCGGATGGTTGAAAAAGGTAAACCCGTATTCGCAAAGGTTGATGATCTGTCTTTTAGCCGAAGCGACATCATGCATGAAGAAAAACTGCTGGCTGTGTGCATCCTTCCGATACTGTATGAAAAAAAAGTACTTTCCGTGATGAGCCTGGCATCCCATACGCATAGTACTATTTCGTTGGATGCCCGAAGTGCCATCGAGGCCATTGCCGCTCAGGCAGGTGGTGTTATCGCCCGCATCCGGACGCGTGCGGCCCTTAAACGCAGTAGTGACATGTACAAGAGCCTGGTGGACAATTCCCCGGATATTATTTATTCATTCTCCACGGTTCGGGGGGGCATATATTATTCTCCGCGGACTGAAGAGATCCTTGGCTACACGCCGTCACACCTTTGCCAAAATCCCATGCTCTGGCATGACGCCATTCATCAAGATGATGTCAAAAGGGTGGATAACGCCATTCTTGAACTGGCCGAAGGGGAACCTCTTGATCTGGAATACCGGATTAAGGATGCCACAGGGCAATGGCACTGGCTCCATGACCGCTCCATCGGCAAATACGGCAACGGAGAGGAGATCATTATTGAGGGCCTTGTCAGTGACATCACTCAAAGACGGCGCATGGAAACGGAAATTCATCAGTCGCTTCAGGAAAAACAGGTGTTGCTCAAAGAGATCCATCACCGGGTGAAAAATAATATGCAGATCGTTTCCAGTCTTTTGAAAACCCAGGCGCGGTATGCAAAAGATGAAAGCACGGCTGTTTTGTTTGAGGAAAGTCAAAACCGGATTGCCTCCATGGCTCTGATTCATGAACAATTATATGAATCCGGCGATTTCGCTCAAATTAGATTTTCAGACTATATTCAGGATCTGGTCAATGAGTTGTACAGCAGTTTTCTGCCCGCATCGAAAAGGATCGATATTCAATATGATCTTGAGGATGTCGTGCTGAAAATTGATGACGCTGTTCCCTGCGGGCTGATTGTTAATGAGCTGGTTACCAATGCATTCAAATATGCGTTTAAACAAAGAGACAATGGCCGTATTTCTATCCGGTTGAAGATGAATAAGGATAACGGTGCGATTGACATCATTGTCAGGGATAATGGTATCGGTATGGAAAAACTTCCTGACATGTTAACAGGGGAGACCTTTGGTCTTAAACTTGTAACCAATCTTGTGGCGCACCAGTTATCCGGAGATTACAAGGTGCTGCAGGAAAATGGTACAGCCTTTTGTATTAGGTTTGTTCCCTGAATTGAAGAATAAATTAAACTCAATTAATTTGTTTTTCAGGCTGCACCTCGCAATTAGAGCAAAATCATATCCAACTATTTGTTGTAATAAAACTATTCACAACGTAAATGAAACTATCTTGAAATATCCGGACAAAGTCTCAATCCGGATTAACCTGCCGGGGTGTCCACTGAGGATGCCATATCAGATGCCAGGGATAAAAGCTTGTCGGCATTTTCATCCACTGAGGCCGCCCCTGTTTTGACGTCATCGGCTGCTGTCTGAAGGTCTAAAACCACTGTGGCCACGTTTTTAAGGCTGCCGTGGTTATCAGATATAAACGTTCCCACCTGGGAAAACCCCTGGGAGAGTTCATTAATGTTTTTGGATACCTCTTTTGTGGCATTGGACTGTTCGTCAATGGCATGGGTGATATCTCCCACCTGCTTGTTGGCATCCATCACGATCTGTTTGATGGCAGACAGCTCCCTGCCGGTGTCGGATGTGGATGTCTGAATGCCGTTGACCTGCAAGGTGATTTCTTTGGCAGATGAGGATGTCTGAATGGCCAGCTCTTTTATCTCGGAGGCGACCACGGCAAATCCTTTACCGGCATCCCCGGCCCGGGCTGCTTCAATGGTGGCGTTCAATGCCAGAAGATTGATCTGCTCGGAAATTTCGCCTATGGCATCGGTGATCTTGTTAATGGCCGCAGCAGAGTCATTGAGAATCTGCATTTTTTCAACAGCGGTTTCACTCTGGTCAACGGCTTTGGCCGTAATTTTATGGGTGGACTGGGTGTTTGTGACGATATCGCTGATGGTGGACGTCATCTGCTCGGAAGCAGAGGCAATGTTTGAAAAGTTTTGACTGGACTGATCCATCAGGGAAACAATGGTATCGGAATTGCTGTTGACATCCCGTGTCAACCCCACGACATTTTCCAGTTTATCACTCATCTCGCAGGCATTTTGGCTCATCTCTCCGGAGAACAGTGACAGATCCTGTGACGATAAATTCAGACTGTCCGCATTTTTTTTAACGCCTTTGAACAGATCGGTCATGGTCCGGGTCTGGTGGGTGATTCGGGCAGTATTTTCAACGTTTTCCCAGTACCAGGAGAAATTGTCCCGGGCCATCCGGATAAACATGAAGCTGGAAAAACCGCACAACACTGCCACCCCATACCCTAGTCCGCTTCCATGGATGATACCCCAAACGGTGATGGGCATGAGCATGAGCAGGGTAAAATTTCTGGATATGGTAAAATTGGGTCCAAGGGAACTTGTGGCCCCGGCAGCCAGGCCGCAGTTGATCACCAGGATGAACATAAAGGGCCATTCAAGGGGATAAAACAGGGCCGTACTAACGGCCAATGCACCCCAGAGTCCTCCTGCAAGATAGTTGAGCCCGGAGAGAATCCGGCTCCAGAAAACAGGTGAATTGTCATATCTGTCCGGCGCTTTTTTAGCAAGGATCAGCCGTGTGACGGATAAAATGCAGATCATGGTGCCAAAAGCGGACAGGACTGCGGTATGATCCGTCTTCATCGGTGTAATGGCAGCAATGAAAATAAAAAGAGCAATATGGGCGCCCACAGAGGTCAAAGATCGCCGGGCAAGTTCCAGATCCTGGGTTTTTTTGTGTTTTTGGATAAAATCGGGACCCATTATTTTTTTCATAGTTTTACACCTTTCGCAAATAAAGATTGTTATTCACAATAGTAAACATCGTTTACACGTATCTCGAAAAAATCAATGCACGTCAAGAAAAAAATAGCTAAGATTTTGTTATTCTTGCTAAATGATCATTTCAAGAGTAAGGCGGGGCAAGGCGTTAAAGAGGTTTCCTATAATTTTTGAGCAAATTTCGATATGCGTTACGACCGGTTAATTTTAAATTCCCATTGGCACCAGCTGTCCGGAGGATGGGGTCCCGGGGGGCAGTGAATACACGACACAGTCACTCTTGGGTCAATAATCCCGGCAACATTGCTGAAACCTGTTTCAAAGGTCGGTCGGCAGGCAAATTGTCCGATGCCGGATTTTATCCGGGCTTCCTGGGGCGGGCATGAAACAACGGTCAGCAGGCTTGTATCCCCTTGTCTTTCCACTCGATAGTCGCATTTGGCGGCCCAGCTCATGAAATTGATGGTGCGCAGCACGGCGTCAAGACCGCCGTTATCGGGAATGCCCAAAATTTCTTTTATTCTTTTGGCTTCAACCCGGGACGAGACATCCCACATGTTGATATCAATTTCAAGGGCTGCATCCGTACCATACTTTTTTTCCACACCCAAGAACCAGAGACCGTCACAGGTGTGCCAGTTTCGTGAATACATTGTTATAAGTTCGATCAGTTTCTCTTTGGGGAGCCGTTCCAGCTCATCATGAACCGGGTTGTCCTGATTTTCCATTGTTTTTACCTCGCAAAATCAAAAAAATGCAGTGCCTGTAATTTAAAATTCTCTATTCAATCTTAATAGAGTGTCTATTGTTGATTCAATAAATTTTACTATTTTGTGGTGTTTTGAAGCAACAGGAGAATTTGCTCGTGTTTATGACAGTCAACGCAGAATGATGTTCCGAAAACCTATTGTCTGTCTCATTATTTCAGGTAACAAATTGTTGGGTCAGGGTGTCGATTCGCTCTTAAGCGGTTCCATCACTGCATTCAGCCACCTTTTTTTTGAAGGTAAGCCGCACGCCCGATCGCGTAAAATGGTAGCAGGCCTTCCCCTTTGGCCACGGAATCATAGAGATCAACATTTTTTTCATGTCTCATCCCGACCTTTTCCATGACCCGCTGGGAAGCCTGGTTTTTCCTGTCCGTTACCGCATGGACAGACAAGACCTCCGGTTTTACAAAAATCCAGTCAAGGCATGCTGTCACGGCTTCAGTGGCAACACCCTTCCCCCACATGGATTTGCCGATGGCATAGACGACTTCAGGCCCGGCCCCTTTGATCTGTTCAGGGATAAACCCGCAATACCCGACAAAGGCCCCTGAAGTTCCGGGCTCAATGCTATTTTTGCAAACCGCCCAGACCCCGAATCCGGGTTCATCCCAGTGCTTGATGAAGTCCGAGATATATTCCTGGGCAACCCGCCGCTGTCCCTGGGGTGTTGAAACCTGGTCGGAAGATGGCAGCCATTCCATCACATCCATGTCTGACATGATAAGGTCCACCATGGCATCCCGGTCGGAAATCGCCAATGGCCTTAATGTCAGCCGTTTTGTTTTTAAAATGGGAATCATAAAACACCTTTAGCTGATGGGTTCCATAATAGTGAGCTTTTTTTGCCTGGTCCTGCTGTGGGCAAAGATTTTTTTAAGATTGCATCCCGTCTTTAATGACGGGTTTTCCCCTGCGCAGTACAAGGTGAACTTTTGCCAGGGCCTGGATGTCTGTTAGGGGATTGCCATCCACAACGAGGATGTCCGCAAGCTTGCCCTTCTCAATCGTTCCCCTTTTATCTTCCATATTACAGGCCAGCGCACCATTCTTTGTTGATGCGACAATGATCTGCATGGGCGTCATCCCGGTTTTTTGCATTAATTTGATTTCCCGGACCGGCATTCCTAAGTCAAACGTAACATTGGGAGATCCTGCATAGTCGGTTCCCATGGCAACCTGTCCCCCGGCCTGGACAAACCTGCCCAGGTTACGGATGGCCATATCGGAAAAATCCACCGGATATTTTTGGCTGACACCCTGCCATAACTCAAGTGTCGGCACCCATCGCGTGTTGGCCTGGATCATTCTTGATATCAGTTCATCCGGCAGGGTATCAACAACCATGTGGGCGATTTCGTCTACACCGGCATCCAGCGCCAATGAAAGGTCCCGTGCACTGGTTACGTGTGCTATGACAGGTTTCCCCCTTTCATGTGCCGCTGCAACAAGTTCTAAGGCTTCATCAGGCTTGAGTAGCGGCCATCCGGACTGGCGAAACGTATAGCCGGATTCAAAGGCGGTTTTTATCACGTCCACCCCCATGTCCAGAAGTTGGTTCACCGCTTTTCGCGCGTCGTCAGGAGACTTTACGGCAAGGGCATATCCGCCCCAGAAAGCAACAGGATAACCGCCCGGGGCATTTATAAAGGCGCCTGAACATGACAGGTGGGAACATTCAGCGACTTTGTTCAGCGCGTCTCTTTTCTTTAAAAGATCGGCGATAAAAGAGGAAAAAGCCCCCAGGTCTCTAACTGTGGTAACCCCACCTTGAAGCCACGCCTTCAATGTCTCCCGGTTATAGCCCAGATGGACATGGCTGTTGATGAATCCGGGCAGGATCGTTTTGTCCTGGACATCCATAATCGTGGTATTTGCAGGCACCTTTACCTTGGACCCCAGGCCCACTGCCAGGATATGCCGGTCATCAATCAGCACGGTGCCGTTTTCAACAACATTGCCGCCGGTCCCATCGATTATCCTGCCATTGACCAGAGCGATGTCAGCACTATCTGTTTGAGAATGCCCGCACCCGGCCCACAGCCCCACAGCACCGGCACCGGCTATTTTTACAAAGTCACGCCTTGATATCATCCCGGGATGATGGGTGCTATTCTGTCTGTTTTTTTCAGCCATACCCGTCGTTCGCTATTTTTAGGTTGCCCCTCTATAAGGAGTTTTGTGTCTGCTGAGATCGGCGATAATGGACTATGTATGTTTGTAAAATTTATATTATCAATGACTTGTGATTTTTTATGTACATCATTATGCCTATTATGGGAAGTCATAATAAAAAAAATCGGTATGGCCTGTCTCTCCTGACCCTGCGCAGGCTATGAAAACAGTAGACCACTTCTTTAAAAGAAATGATCAACAGCCCTGTTATTCATCGTCAGATTGTTTAACCGGGGTCACGTTCGGGCAGCGGTATTAAAAGTACAGTTTCAGGCTTTATATATACGATGCTGCCATTATTCTCGTCCTGTTATGCTTAAGTTGCAGGTCAGTTCACTTTTAAATTGTTTTGACCTGACAATTTAGTTCTGATATAAGCACGCATTAATATTAACGTTTGACAGTTTCAGGAACAATATCAATGGCAAAAAGAACGGCTGACCACATTTCATCCATCTTCCGTCTCCTTGCACGACGTTGCAAGAGAGATATCCATGGCCACAGAAGCGTCTTTTTGTAACCGATCACTTAAAAAAAATTACCAAAAGCCTGCTTCACTAACGAAGCAGGCTTTTTTGTTTGCCCGACATGGCGGGCAAACCCAGCCGGGAGAATCCCGGCGTCAC
>CAZLTD010000155.1:0-11120 GCA_964562385.1 uncultured Desulfobacula sp. | reverse complement strand
TTAAAAACAAAAATTCAAGTAAGGCAATGCACAGCTTTGCCCCTAAGTAATTTTGAAGCCGATCCTTATTTATTTGACATATCAAACAATAACTATTAATGGATCTTATTTGGCAGAATATGAAATTGCATTATACGATAATGATTAATCAAAAGAGGGGAAAACATGGGCGGCTTTTTTGGGTGTGCATCACAAACACAGTGCAATCAGGAACTTTTTTACGGAACAGATTATCTGTCTCACCTGGGTACCAAACGCGGCGGGATGGCAACTGTTGACAAAGATGGTTTTCACCGGACCATCCACAATCTGGAAAGCGCCTACTTTCGATCCAAATTCGAGTCTGACATTGATAAACTCACCGGGAACATGGGGATCGGAGTTATCTCCGACACCGACTCTCAACCGATTTTGATCCACTCCCACCTGGGAAAATTTGCCGTGGTCACCGTGGGAAAAATAGCCAATCTTGACGAACTTTCCCAGGAGGCCTTTGAAAACAATATTCATTTTGCTGAATCCAGCCAGGGCGATATCAACCCCTCGGAGATGGTTGCTATTCTCATCAGCCAGAAAGGGTCCTTTAAAGAGGGCATTTTAAATGCCCAGACCAAAATCAAGGGTTCCTGTTCCATGCTGGTATTAACATCCTCGGAAATTTTTGCTGCCAGGGACCGTTTAGGCCGGACCCCGGTTGTCATCGGTAAAAGGGGCAATGCGTTTGCGGCAAGTTCAGAAACCGCAGCCTTCTCCAATCTGGGATTTGAACCGGAATATTTCGTCGGCCCCAACGAAATCGTCAAAATGACACCGGACGGATTTGAACAGGTCCAACCGCCGGGTGACCAGATGCAGGTCTGCTCTTTCTTATGGGTTTATTACGGATATCCTGTTTCCTCCTATGAAAACATCAATACCGAAAAAGTAAGATACAACTGCGGTACCGCCCTTGCAAAACGAGAGACAAAAAGTGCAGATCTTGTCGCCGGCATCCCTGATTCCGGTATCGGTCATGCCATCGGGTTTGCCAATGAAAGCCGGATTCCCTATATGCGCCCCTATGTCAAATACACGCCCACGTGGCCCCGAAGCTTCATGCCCCAGAACCAGGCCATGCGGGACCTTGTGGCAAGGATGAAACTGATTCCCATCAGGGAAATCATTGAAAACAAACGCATTATCTTCTGTGACGACTCCGTTGTCCGCGGTACCCAGCTCAAAGACAACACCCAGATCCTGTATGAATACGGAGCCAAGGAAGTTCACATGAGAATTGCCTGTCCCTGCCTGATTCACCCGTGCGAGTTTTTAAACTTCTCCACGTCCCGCTCCACGCTGGACCTTGCCGGGCGAAAAGCGATCTATGAACTTGAAGGCACCGAGGATACCGATTTAACCGATTATGCCGTTGACGGATCACAAAAGCATGCTGCCATGATTGCCAAAATCATTGAACGGCTCAGCCTGACAAGCCTCAGATACCAGAAGCTGGATGACCTTGTCGCCGCCATCGGCATGCCCAAGGAAAAGCTGTGTACCCACTGCTGGGATGGTTCCAGTTATTTTTAGACCCTATGGCTGACACTATCTGAAAGTATGAAACAAAGGACCTGATGATCTCAGGTCCTTTTTGTTTTCAGACTATTGATTGTCTTTTGGTTTTCTTTTATGATTCTTTTTCATATTGAAACGCCTGATCCGGTAAAAAATTGTTGGATCAATTGGCTTTGGAAGCGAGATGAAAAGATGACATACCCCTTTGACCCGACTCCTGCTGCGGAGATATATACCAGAATTGCCAAGGCTCAAAAAAAAATGGTCGACCAGAAAATCGACGCCCTGTTTTTAAGCCACAAACCTGATATCTTTTACTTTTCCGGAACCGCCCAGGACTGTTATCTGTATATCCAAGCGGACGCTAAGCCCGTTCTCTTTGTAAAACGGTACCTGCCCCGTGTGCAGCAGGAAACAAGCCTGGCCCAGATTGAACCCATCGAATCAATCAAAGAGATTCCCGGATTGATTGAAACTCGATTTAAAAAACTTCCCAAAACATTAGGACTTGCCTTTGATGTTGTACCGGTACAAGATTATCTTTTTTATCAAAAACTGTTTGCGTCATCACAACTGGTTGACGGCAATCTGGTAATTGAATCCTGCTGGCAGATCAAATCCGAATTTGAGATCAGACAATTGGAAGCAGCAGCAAAGGTTTCTGCCAAAACTTTTGACTACATGAAAAAACAGATCCGCCCCGGCATATCGGAAATGACATTCTGCGGCATGTTTGAGGCATTCTCCAGAACCCTTGGCCACTCCGGTAAGCTTCTGACCCGGCATTATCGCCTGGAAGGGTTTCCTTTTCATCTGATGAGCGGAAAAACAGGGGGACTTCCCGGCGCCCTTGATTCCCCGGTCTGCGGCACCGGCTCCTCAAATGCCTATCCTTACGGGGCCGGGCCCAAGCTTTTAGAAAAAAATGAACCCATCCTCATTGATTTCGGAACGGTTCTTAACGGATATCACATGGATGAATCCCGGATGTTTGTCATGGGAAAAATGCCGCAACAGGCAATGGACGCAGGCCTTGCATCCATTGAAATTATCAATCGCCTTAAAGAAAAAATGACACCGGGCACACCCATGGGTGAGATCTTTGATCATGCCGTTGGCATGGCCGCCTCATTCGGCCTTGAAGACGCTTTTTTAGGTTTGCCCAATTTAAAATCAAAATTCATCGGTCACGGTATCGGTTTAGAACTTGTGGAAACGCCGGTTATCGCCAAAGGAAAAAAAGATCTTTTGTTACCGGGAATGGTATTCGCGGTGGAACCCAAATTTATCTTCAAAGACAAATATGCCGCCGGCATTGAAAGCGTGATTCATGTAACCGAGAAAGGCAGCCGGTTTTTAAGCCTGACGGAAAATAAAATTTTCAGTTGCTGACCCGTGACCTGATTTTATCAAAATGATGGACATGGTGGTCACTTATACTCTTCCATGAAAAAAAAACAGGGTAGTATTTCGATTGAATTGAAATACTACCCTATTTATTTAAATTATTAATAATGATTACATTATATCAAATCGATCCTGGGTCATTACCTTATCCCATACTGCTACAAAATCATTTAAGAATTTTTCCTGTGAGTCCTTACATCCATAAACCTCAGCAATGGCTCTGAGCTGAGAGTTTGATCCGAAAATAAGGTCAACACGAGTGCCTGTCCATTTGAGTTCACCTGTTGCACGGTCAAAACCCTCAAATAGATCCCTATCGTCCGAAGCCGGTTTCCACTCTGTTCCCATGTCCAGCAGATTGACGAAAAAATCATTGGTCAAGGTCTCTGGCTGTTCGGTAAAGACGCCATGCCGGGACTGTCCATAGTTGGTATTCAAAACACGCATTCCACCGATGAGAACCGTCATTTCAGGAGCCGTAAAATCTAAGAGCTGTGCTCGATCAACCAGCAACTCTTCTGCAGACACTGAATATTTAGCTTTAAGGTAGTTCCGGAATCCGTCCGCTTTAGGCTCAAGAACATTAAACGAAGCGGCATCAGTCTGTTCCTCAGATGCATCTGTTCGCCCGGGCGCAAAAGGAACCGTTACACTGTATCCGGCTTTTTTAGCAGCCTGTTCAATGCCTGCACATCCCCCCAGGACTATCAGATCGGAAATAGAGACTTTTTTCCCGCCGGCATGGGAGTCGTTAAACTCTGATTGAATTTTTTCAAAAACTTTTAAAACAGCCTCTAATCGCTCGGGTTGATTTACGTCCCAATCTTTTTGGGGTGCGAGGCGTATGCGCGCCCCATTGGCCCCACCGCGTTTGTCTGATCCACGATAGGTTGATGCCGATGCCCACGCCGTTGAAACCAGTTGAGATACAGACAGTTGCGAAGAGATAATCCTGCTCTTAAGATCTTCAATATCCGAGGTGTCGATTAATTCGTGATCCACTTCAGGAACAGGATCCTGCCAGATCAATTCCTCTTTTGGAACTTCGGGGCCCAGATAACGGGAACGGGGCCCCATATCCCGATGGGTCAATTTAAACCAGGCCCTTGCAAATGCATCTGCAAACTCATCCGGGTTTTCGTGGAATCGTTTGGCTATCTTTTTATAGCTCGGATCCATTCTAAGCGAGAGGTCAGCCGTTGTCATGATGGTTGTAACTTTTTTTGAAGATTCATGTGCAGAGGGTGCAAGATCTTTATCATCGGGGCTTACCGGGACCCATTGATAGGCACCGGCAGGGCTTTTCACCAAATTCCAGTCATAGCCAAACAACATGTCAAAATATCCATTATCCCATTTGATCGGATTGGGAGTCCAGGACCCTTCTATGCCACTGCTGATCGTATCATCTCCTTTACCACTTTCAAAGTTGCTATTCCATCCGAATCCCTGCGCTTCAATTGAGGCACCTTCCGGCTCCGGACCTACGTGAGTCGGACTGCCGGCACCATGGCATTTTCCAAAGGTATGCCCGCCCGCAACAAGGGCTACTGTTTCCTCATCATTCATGGCCATTCTTGCGAATGTTTCACGCACATCTTTGGCAGACGCAACAGCATCCGGTTCACCATCTGGGCCTTCCGGGTTTACATAAATCAGACCCATCTGCACTGCAGCCAATGGATTTTCCAGATCTCTTTCACCGGAATAGCGTTTGTCATCGAGCCACTTAGTTTCAGTACCCCAATAAGTATCTTCTTCAGGCTCATACACATCTTCACGCCCCCCGCAAAAACCGAAGGTCTTGAAACCCATGGACTCAAGGGCACAATTTCCTGCCAGAATCATCAGGTCTGCCCAGGAAATCTTATTGCCGTATTTTTGTTTAATCGGCCACAGCAATCTGCGGGCTTTATCAAGATTTACATTGTCCGGCCAGCTGTTAATGGGTGCCAGTCTCTGATTTCCGGAACCTGCCCCGCCGCGGCCGTCACCCATACGATAGGTGCCGGCACTGTGCCACGCCATACGGATAAACAGGCCGCCATAATGACCATAATCGGCCGGCCACCACTCCTGTGAATCTGTCATCAATTTAAACAGATCTTTTTTAAGGGCTTCAAAATTAAGCTTTTTAAATTCCTGGGCATAATTAAAATCGCTGTTCATGGGATTGCATTTAGAAGATTGCTGATGGAGAATTTTGAGGTTTAGCTGGTTCGGCCACCAATCCTTATTTGATGTTCCTCTCCCGGCAATAGATTTTTTAGAAGCGCCTGTTACAGGACATCGACTTTCGTCTTTAGACATTGTAACCTCCTTTAAAATTTTATAGATACAAAATATTACATGATAATAATTATCAACTATTGATAAAAAAAATATTAAACTTTTTTTGACAAACAACTACTGCAAATACCAAAAAAGTCTAATCGGTGATTTAAAATTTTGAAATTCGTCTCTTCTGCAACCTCTTTAGTCATACTGTCCAGACTGTCCAAATCAGGATCGACTATTTTTTTGCATTTGATACAAACGACATGCGGATGGGGAAAAGGCTTGTTTCCATCGTATCTATTGCTCCCATCCGGAAAACCCAACTCAAGAACTTCACCAAGTGACTTTATTAATACAATATTTCTATATACTGTTGCAAGGCTCATGGTTGGAAAATCCGCCTTGATTTGATCATAAATATCCTCAACACTGGGATGGCCTTTACTTGAGGCAAGTATTTTTACGATGGCAATCCGTTGGGGCGTTATTTTGTGACCATTATCCCTCAATTTTTGAATAATGATTTCAAATCTTTTTTGATGCTTTTCCAAATAGAGTCCTTAGTGTTGTAAATAATATTAATTATCATTTAACATCTAATTGCATTTATTTCAACCTATTTCACAATCATTGATAAAAACCATTCACATTATTGCGGAATAATAATAGTATTCAATCCATGAGCATCCACACAAGCAAAAACGGCGGGATGAATTCCGTCCCGCCGCTTCTATTCAATATTAGCGATGTGTTTGATCATCCGCCCCCTACACCCTAAAAGTGCACTCTTAAGTACAGCTTTCATCTTGCTGTCACCCCAATGGTTTCAGCGCACTGTTTAGACGCTGGGTCAGGTGTTTTGGGCGGACTTTTACCAAAGACACTGAGTCACAATTCTGAAAATGACTAAATTGTGTAATGGCATTTGCAAATTCAGTTATGAACAGCTCCTCATCAAAATTATGTTGTTCCAGATGGAGTGACTTGATTTCTAAATGGCTGGTTTTTCGATGGGCTTTACAATCCATCCGCCCGACAAATTCGTCCCGGTAAAGTAACGGCAGGCAAAAGTAGCCATACTGACGTTTGGTAGCGGGTAAATAACATTCTAACCGGTAGTCGTACTGAAACAGGGCTTTGAGCCGTTCACGCTGGATGACACTGTTGTCGAATGGCGAAAGAATCACCATGCGGTTGTTCAAGCGGGGGAGGCGGCGTTCGAGCATACCCGTTTCCATGATAAACACTTCACCGCTGCTCACTTGCACCTGTTCTAAGGTGTGTTGCGCCAGCCTTTCGTTCACCAGCTCTTTCACGACTTTGCGCAGTTCAGCACTCCTGCGCTGATAGGTCAGCCCCTTGAGGGAAACAAACCCATGACAGCGCAACTGCTGGTCTACAATGTGCTCTGCAAATTCTTCCATGCCGGGCATTTTTGAATTTACAAAAGATGGCAATACCCGCTCGGTCAGATCATATGTTTTTTGAAAACCTTCGCGGCTGCTGACCATCAGGTCGCCTTGCATATACAGCTGTTCCAACGCTTTTTTAGCTGGCTTCCAGTCTCACCACCCGGCCCGGTTTGTGGTGCCGGCTTCCAAATCCCGGGATCGGATCGGGCCATCTGAACGGATGCGTGCCAGCAATTCATTCATGAGCTTTTTATCACGGGTTCTATACCAATGGGTCTGGCCGCTTTTAATGGCGTGCTTGTAAGGCAGGGAGAAACGAAAATCAGCCATAGGCAGAAACGCAGCCGCGTGTGTCCAATATTCAAAAATATCTCCATTGAGCAGCATTTGATTGGTCATCGCCGGCTTGAATCCCGGCACCCTGGAGTGAAATACATGATGGTGTGCCCGTTCCACCACAGATATGGTGTCAATCTGTACATAACCGATATGCTTAATCGCTTGTTTTGCCCCAACCAGACCACGTCCAAAGGGCTGTGCATGCAGCAACCCTTGTGCCGCCATGGCCATGCGGCGCAGACGCGCCAGATCTTTTGAGTGTTTAATTTTAATCATTCTGATATGGACTCTAACACACCAAATAACCGGCTTGTCCGTGTTCATTTGGATTGTTGGAATTAATTAAGTATCGTGTCCCCCGAATTCCAAGTTCTTTTATTAATATTGTTCTGCAGTATAGTATTCACCAGCCATGACACCGTTTGGGTGCTGCTTGGTATTTTTGAACCAGATTGGAATAGTCTGGGCATCTATTCCCTTTCTATGATCGTCTCTAATTACATCAAAATGCAAATGGGGGACAGGGCCAACAGTTCCGGTACTACCTGTTACAGCCAATTTATCACCCTGTTTTACAGATTGATTGATTTTGACATAGACACCATTTTTTTCCAAGTGCACATATCTTGCAAAAGACGCATCACTATGACGTATGATTATCATATTGTCACCAGATTCAGTCCAGGTGTTTATATTATCACGTGTATGAACGACTGTTCCACTTCTAGCCGCAGTAACAATCGTATTTTCGGGCATTTCGAAATCTTGTGCATTATGGAGCTTTCCGCGGTTATGGAATTGATAAAAACGACCCTGCCAGCACCTATAAGTTTTTCCGATAGGGTAGGGTAAAACATATTCACTATTTTTGTATAGCGTAACATTTTGACTGTCATCAGCTTTCAAAGTTAACTCAAGAACTAAGAAGTAAGTGCCAATAGCAACAATCAAAAAAACTGCCAAAATCAGTATTACCTTTTTCGATTTCTGAGCTAATTCTTTTTTCATCATGTGGTCTCTTAACTGTTTTTTTTTATTCCCATATTCCGGCTGCAAGTACAATTTTTTCTTCCGGCACATTTAATACATAGCTTATTTTTGGCTGGAATGTTGTATCTCCTGATTTTCGGTTCACATACATATACTTGACCCATCCTTCGCCTTTGGCATTGGCGAGGTCCATCATTTCTTTCATAAAGAACACACCATTGATGTCTTGGCTCCTTGATCCATCAAAACCAATAAGCCTTGGTGACGGGTGTGCCAATATTTTTGTCGTTTCGTTATTAAAACAGAACACATAGGAATCCTTCCATACAAATTCTCCGTCCTTATCTGATATTTTTTTTAGAACCGCATCAATGCCGATTTCTTTAATTTGTTTTGCTGCCTCCTTGCATTTTGCTATACATTCCTCTTTAGTCGCCTTTTGATCTGCTATTGCGATGCCTGAAAAAGAAAACATAAAAAGTAGCATCATGATTAATCCAGAAATTGAGAGTAATTTTTTCATACCATTCTCCTTGTTAATATTTAAGTTTATTATTCAGCGATAAAAATTTACCGTTGTGGTAAAAATGTTCCTTCTAAATTTTAAATGATCAGGAATAAGTATGCCGTTTAACAAGTAGTTGTGTGGTTCTGTATATCATTCAAGATTTAGATATCTAACTGGATAACAAGCTGGAATTAATGATATCCAATCTTGATAATTCTTTATCCGGATAGCTGAAAACTCAATATCATTGTTTTCAACACCATGCAAAGTTTATATTCAGTTTTCAGCGTAAAATTCCGTGTACACTTATGGTGTAAAAGCTAAACCCGAATATTTCATGAGAATATGAGTAATAATATTAAAATGTTCAATGATTGTAATCGGCTATAATACTATTGTGTCCAATAATGCAGAAGACAAGCCAAACTCGTTTCGTGAAATATCCGGGTTAAATATTCCATATAGGTTTTTGATTATAGCGAAAACATCATATGGTCACATGCCATGATAATCATCAAAGAGTAAATCTTGTTTATCTGTGCGGTGTTTACGACCCCCAAGGCGGTGAAAAGAATCCGGGAGGTCCAGTTCCAGGGTATTTGCCTTGGCAGGCGCCAATCAGTTGGTTATTTTGTTAAAGTTCTTAACGAAACGGAATGTCAAGAACGGCAAGCTGTGTGAGGACCCACCGGACCGGAGTTCTTGACGTTTAATGAAGTGAGTTTAGAACTTATCAAAATGTTCAACCGGCGACGCCAGGGTGAATACTCTGGAACGGGTATCCACCAAAACACCGTCACTTAGTATATAGTAGCAATAAACAGTATCTTTAAAAACTCACGGGTATAGCAGCCAAACACAACAACAGTCCACACATAAAACAGCGGGATGGAGACCATCCCGCCGTTTCTTCTATATTTACTTTTTCAGTCAGACACTGAAATCAGGTAAAAAAATTATTTGTTGCCGATACGTCTATGCTATATCCCTTCTGTCAGACATATCCACCAGTTGTCGTTCTCTTGTCTTATCGATGCCCAGCTCTTTTCGTTTCTTGTCAATGTGGGCGATCATCATGTGGGCGATCTCTATGGGATCTGACGCTGTCCCCCATTTGCCATATCCCTGCTCTTCAAGACCATTGAACAGCAGATCATGGAATTTGGTCTCCTTGATGGTGGGAAATCCAATTCCAAATATGGTATAGACCCCTGACATGACAAAATACTGCCCGATGGCCAGCGCTTTTTCGCTCATCCATTCGGGTGCGCACCCGGCTGCCGGCAGATCGGCAATGGTATTGCCAAGCCCCCCTGCTTCCACCATGGCGGATGCGGCAATGAGAATCCGGGTATTGTCAACGCAGGAACCTAAGCCCAGTACCGGGGGCATGCCCACGGTTTCACAGACCTCGGACAGTCCGGGGCCTGCTAAAGGAGCGGCTTCAGGTACCAGGAGCCCTGCCTTGGCAAGGGCGATCTGGGAACACCCGGTCTGCAGCACCAGAACATCGTTTTTAATCAGTTCCCTGACCAGCTCCACATGGACCCAGTCCTGTTTCACCTTGGGATTGGTACATCCCACGACCCCTGCCACACCGCGAATCCTGCCGTTGATGATATTATCGTTCAAGGGAGAATAGCTGCCCCTGAAGGTGCCGCCCAGCATATACTCAATATATTCATGGGTAAACCCGTGAACACCGGCCTGAACTTTCTGGGGTATTTCAATGGGCATTTTTCGTGACCCATACCGTGCAATGGCCTTTGACAGAATCTGGTCGGTACAGGTTCTGGGGTCCTTTTCCTCAAATTCTATATGGGTGGCCCCTTCGATATGGCACCTGGAATTGGTGGTAATCAGTTCGGTGTCATAACATTTGGCCACTTCGGAAAGCCCCTGCTTGATGCACTGGATGTCCACCACCATGGCATCCACCGCCCCTGTGACCACAACCGCTTCCGTGGAACCGAAATTCCCGGCATGGGGAACACCGTGCCGGGACATCATCTCCGCACCGGAACAGCACATGCCCACAAGGTTAATACCTTTGGCCCCTTTGGCCTTGGCCTCGTCAATAAAGAATGAATCATTGACCGCCGCCAGCATGCCTTCAAACATGGCCGGCTCATGGCCGTGTACGATCACATTGACATGGTCCTCTTTTAAAACGCCCATGTTGACATCGGCCAGCGTGGGCGAAGGGGTGCCGAACATAATATCGGACAGTTCAGTGGCCACCATGGAGCCTCCCCACCCATCGGCAAGGGCGGTCCTGCTGATCTGATTGATTAAATTGGTATAGTCCTGATCGCACCCGATGTGGGTCCGGCTCATCAGTTCCATGACTTCCGCCATGGCGCCCCTGGGGACAATACCGTCTTTTCTCCACTGCTCCTGAAGTGCCTTGGGCGCCCGTTTCACAAACGGCATCTCTCCTTCAGTGTTGGAAAAGGTCTTCTCAAGCTCATCGCATAGTTCAAGGCCGACCTCCTGGACCTCTTTTCCTTCCACCTCAATACCAATGGATTTGGCCACTTTTTCAAGTTTTAAGACATCGTCAATTGAAAAATTCTCTATTTTACCCTCAACAATCCCCCTGAACAATCCCAGGATATGCCGGCCGTGATCAT
>CAZLTD010000154.1:0-11150 GCA_964562385.1 uncultured Desulfobacula sp. | reverse complement strand
ATGATTGAAAGTTATCAATTATCAGTTATCAGTGGTCAGTGGTCAAAAATATCAAAGTTGTGATGCCATCAGACAGTATTGTAGGGATGAAAAGCATTAACTATGTATAAGTTTGAATCCGCATTCGCTGTTTTGATTAATCATTACCTCAGCATAAACTGGAATTTAGAATTGTCTGTTTTTTAATTCACCTTTATGGGAAAATAGCTTTGTCGAGGACATTTCCACCTATTCAGGTTGATAATATATAAATTTGAACATCTGACATTGACTGTAAGTTCAAATTCAGATTCCTTCAGTTAAACACTGATAACTGACCACTTCAGAAAAAACGTTAGTTTTTTCTGAGCTGATATTTTCTGACGGCACGATTGTGTTCGGTAAAGGTTTTGGAAAAATAGTGGGTGGTGTCTTTTTTTGATACAAAGAAAAGATAGTCACTTTTTTCAGGGAAGAGGGCAGCCTCAATAGCTTTGGCCCCCGGGTTGGCAATCGGCCCCACGGGTAATCCCTTGATTTGATATGTGTTGTAAGGCGTTACCATTTTCAGGTGTTTACGTTTGATGTTTCCATCAAAATTTTTAATCCCGTAGATTACCGTGGGATCACTTTCCAGCCGCATCTTTTTTTTCAGGCGGTTGTGAAAGACAGAAGAGATAAGAGGCCTCTCTTTTGCATCACCGGTCTCTTTTTCAATGATGGAGGCAAGGGTTATCACTTCATGAACAGATAATCTTAATTCTTTTGCCCGTTTTTCCCATGTGCTGGTAAATATCTGCTTAAACATACCTGTCATGGCGGATATAATTGTCCGGCAATCGGTTTTTTTAGGGAAAAAATAGGTGTCGGGAAACAGATATCCTTCAAGTGATATGGCCTTGATTCCGAGTGTGGAAATAAACTTGCGGTCGTAGCAGAGCTGCAAAAAAGCATTCGTCTTGCAAAAGCCTGCCGATTCAAAAGCTTGTGCGGTTTCAACAAGATTGTATCCTTCCGGGATGGTGATTCTATACAGTTTGACTTTGCCGGAAAGAAGGGTGGTAAGGATTTGCTGCGGGGTTTGGGAGGCGGATAACAGATATTCACCGGCCTGAAGTTTTTTATCCGCCTTTTTGAATCTTGCAAGCAGTTCAAAATAGGACTTACGGGTAATCAGACTTTGTCTTTCAAGGTTGGCGGCAATAGCAGAAAGGCTCTGGCCCGGAGAAATCTGGAAAATCAGGGTCTTTTTATTTTCAGCGAACGGTGTGTTGGCATACTGTTGAAAATGCAGCCCGACAATACCTGCGGCAACAGCAATGATCAAGATTAAAGTCAAAAAGGTCAGGACTATTTTTTTTGTATATGGTTTCATCTGTCGCGTCAATTAAAAAACCTAAAGGGTATCGTTAATGATACCCTTTAGGTTTTATGATTACAAAATACTTTTACTTAACTTTGTTTTTCCGCTATGGGAAAATCTGTTTCAGGATTGTAGCAGATCCTGCAGCATCCCAGACAGCGCTCTGATTCGTAAGCGGCATCTTTTTCAGTGATCACCAGGTCCACCTCAATCATGGATTTGATACGGTCTTCCACCTCAAGTTCAGGCATGGGCGTCCGTTTCTTTTTCCCAACGCCGGGGACCGAATCAAACAGCGATTCAGGAATGTGCTTTTTGCGCAGCGATTTGGGATCTCCCTTGATCTCTTCACCGGTTAAATACTGGTGTATGGATCGGGCTGCACGGCGTCCGCCGCCTATAGCATCTACCACAAGAGATGGGCCTGTGGCCACATCACCGCCGGTAAACAGGTAGGGCAGGCTGCACTGTAGCGTCTCTTCATCATTGTCAAAGGTATTCCAGCGTGTAATTTCGATTTTGTCTTTTTCTGCCTCTTTTTCCAGAAATTCAATGTCAGGCTGCTGACTGATGGCGGAAATCAACATATCCAGTTCAAGAACAGTTTCAGAACCTTCGATGGGCACCGGCCGGCGGCGTCCACTTTCATCGGGTTCACCCAGTTCCATCTTCAGGTATTCAAGGCCCTTGACACGCCCCTGGTCATCTTTGATAACTTTTGTAGGCGCAGCCAGAAATTCGAAAATAATGCCTTCATGTTCAGCAGCCACAATTTCAACCTCATTGGCCGGCATCTCGTTGCGGGTCCGGCGATAAACAATGTAAACGTCTTCAACGCCGAGCCTTTTTAAGGTACGCACACAGTCGATGGCTGAGTTCCCGCCGCCGACAACCGCGGCCTTTTTATCGACAGGATATGTTTTATCCGGGTGGTTGGCGGTGGTGGACAGAAAGTTGATGCCCTGCAAAACGCCTTCTGCGTCCTCGTTTTCAATACCGAGGGTGTAGTCTTTCCATGCACCGATTCCCATGAAGATGGCATCATACTCGTCCTCTTCACGCAGAGACTGGATGGTAAAGTCTTCGCCCAGTTTCGTATTGTAGTGCACGTCGATCCCCAGATTGAGAATACCTTCGATCTCCCAGTCCAGAACCTCATCGGGCAGACGGTATTCAGGAATCCCGTACCGTGTAATCCCGCCCAGCTTGGACATGGCATCGTAAATGGTGGGGGAATGTCCAAGACGACGCAGGAAGTAGGCCGCACTGACACCTGCAGGACCACCGCCGATAACGGCAATTTTTTTGCCTGTATCAGGTGCGCAAGGTATGGGCAGCCGTGTTCCGGAGTTCATCTCCCAGTCCGCCACAAACCGTTTGAGCTGGTTGATGGAAACCGCCTCGTCATCCTCTATGGCACGTCGGCAGTAATCTTCGCACGGATGGGGGCATACCCTGCCGCAGGAAAGCAGCAACGGATTTCGTTCACGAATGGTGTTTACAGCGGCAGCATAGTCACCTTTACGGATGTTGCCGATATATTCAGGTATATTAATTTCAGCAGGACACGTCTGCTGACAAGGAGCAAGCGCTCCGTCTTCGTCATTAAACGTAAGCAGACGCTGGCTCATGGTGCGGACAGTCAAGATGTTTTTGGGACAGGCCTTCTCGCAGGCACCGCAACCCACACATTTGGCATCATTGACCACCGGATAGCCCTTGGGACCGATATCAATAGCATCAAATTGGCAGGATTTCACGCAGTCGCCAAGACCGATACAACCGACGCCGCAGACTCTTTTTCCACCAAATGCGGCATTCATGGCCTTGCAGGACTGAACCCCCATATAGTTATACTTATCTTCAGCCCGGTTACCGCCTTCGCATAGATTCAGTGACAGCGGGCTTTCAGCAGCACCCGCATCCACACCCATTACCTTTGCCACCTCTTCGATGCCTTCCTTGCTGGACACGATACACAGGGTCACCGGTTCTTTTCCAAGTACAATGGCTGTAGCCGCTGCAGAGCAGCCGGCATAGCCGCAGCCGCCGCAGTTGGCCCCGGACAGGTTGTATTCCACCTGCGCGATTCTCGGGTCCTCATAGACATAAAAGACCTTGGAGGCGAGGCTCAGGACGATGCCGCAAAGAGCACCAACACCTAACATTAGAAATAAAGCAGTCATATTATCACCTTATATTATTGAAATATTCCTTTTCAAAGACGCTACTTTCATCAGGATTATTCCATTTTCCATTTAAACCATCCCTTTAAAAGACATAAAGGTCAGTGCGATTATACCGGCAGTCACCAGCCCTATTGACGTGTCCTGAAGTGCTTTAGGGACCCTGGCAATATTGATACGCTCCCTGACACCTGCAAACAGGATCAGTGCAAGTCCGAAACCGACAGCATAAGAAAACGAAGTTACGAGGGCTGTAAAGAACGAGAGTTCTTTACTGATGTTCAAAAGGCAGGCACCCATTACCGCACAATTGGTAGTGATCAGAGGCAGGAAAATACCAAGCCCTGCATACAGTGCCGGAATACTTTTTTTAAGAAACATTTCAACAAATTGAACCAGTGACGCAATAACCAGAATAAAGGATACGGTCCTTAAGTATTCCACGTCCAGTGCCTTAAGCAGGTAGGTGTCCACGAGCCATGTGATCATGCCTGCCATTACCAGTACAAAGATAACGGCCATGGCCATACCGATGGCGGTTTCCATTTTCTTGGAGGTTCCCAGGAAAGGACATTGACCGAGGAACTGGGCAAGGAGAATGTTGTTGATGAAAACGCCACCAATAAAAATTTCAAAAAATTCCATTGATTATCTCCTTTATTTACTCGGAATTAAGTTCATGCCGGCCAGCATCAGTCCGAGAGCCACAAAAGCACCCGGTGCCTGTACCATGAAGGCAAATGGCTGGAAAGCAGCACCCATTTCAAAAATGGTTGCCCCGTTCCAGATGGTAATGGTTCCGGCACCTAAAAGTTCCCGGACCGTAGACAGAGCCGACAGCGACAAGGTAAATCCGATGCCGATCCCCAGACCGTCCGCAACGGCAAGCACAGGGGTGTTTTTACTGGCAAATGCTTCCGAACGGCCAAGCACAATGCAGTTAACAACAATCAGAGGGATAAATATCCCCAGTTTGAGGAAAAGCGGATAGGCAAACGCCTGCATCAACAGCTCCACGATGGTAACAAATGTGGCAATGATGACTATAAAGCAGGCAATACGAACTTTTGTGGGAATCACGTTTCTTAGAAGTGATACCAAAAGATTTGAAAATACAAGGACAAATGTGGTTGCAAGGCCCATGCCGATACCGTTTTCCACTTTGGTGGTAACCGCAAGAACCGGGCATAAACCCAGGACAAGTCTGAAAGGAGGTACTTCAGCCCAGAGTCCTTTTGTGAATTCTTTAGCCAAGGATTGTGCCATTTTTATTTTCTCCTTACATCCTTATTGGACCTGTTTTTTTATTTCAGGTTTAAGTTTCTTGTAAAGTTTCTGAACCTCTTCTGCTGCCAGTGCTAAGGCTCTGGAGGTTACAGTTGCGCCGGACATGGCATCTATATCACCGCCGTCCCCTTTGATTTTCATACCCATATCAATGGATTTGTCGTCAAATTGAGAAATCCACGAAGGATCATCTTTGGCGCGGGCACCAAACCCTGGCGTTTCTGCATGGGTGGTGACCCTTGCAGCAACAATTTTGTCGTTACTTAAATTGATGCCTACCATCAGGCCCACATCACCGCCGTATCCGCCTTTGCCCTTTGTTTCGAAGGCCACGGCTGTGGATCCGTCTTCAAGTTTGGCCGGATAAAAGCTGTATTTTGTTCCGTCCAACTCAAGGGTAAATTTGTCTTTGGCCGGATCGTTTTGAACGTCACCAAAGATCTCTTCCATGGCAGGTGCCAGCTGAAATTTAAAGACAGCCGCCTCAATTCTCTCATCGGTTCCTTTTTTAACGGCTGCCAACAGTCCGCCTGAAACTGCAGTCAGCACGGTTAAAACAACCACCATACTAATCATTTCACGCATTGTTCACACCCTTTCCCAAAGCTTTTGGTCTGATATTGTCGACAATCGGGTTCACCAGGTTGATCAGCAGGATGGCAAGAACGGTTCCGTCTGAATAGATACCGATATTGCGCATCAGGATGATCATAAATCCGCCTAAAAATCCGTAGATCAACATGGGTGTTTTATTCACCGGTGAAGATGAGGTCTCCGTTGCCAGAAAGAACGCCCCTAAAAGTGTATACCCCGAAAAGAGATGAAACAATGGGCCGGCATAGCCTTCACTGTCTATGAGGCAGAAAAAACCGGCGGTCAGAAGGATACCAGCGATAAATGAGATGCTGATTTCCCATCGAATGTATCCTCGTAATATGAGGTATATGCCGCCGATAATAATGCCAAGGCCGAAAATGCCGCCGATGGATCCCACCTCTCTGCCCATCAGCAGGTCGGAAATGGGGAAATCAGAGGCTGAGGCAATGCCGAATTTTACGGCTGCCAACGGCGCAAGTTCAGTAAACGGGAACTCATAATTAACATAGGCGGTGTCAAAATCGAAAAAGACCGGCCATGAGAGCATCAGGATGGCCATTCCCAGGAGGGTCGGATTAAATGGATTGGCTCCGATACCGCCAAAAATCATTTTACCTATGATCACAGCAATGAATGTTCCGACAAGCACCACCCACCAGGGTGTGATTGCCGGCAGCATCATGCCGAATAAAAGTCCGATCAAAGCAGAGTCGAGATTGCCGATGGACAATGGTTTTTTTGATATCAAATTGGCGATCACCTCCCATGCCATGGCACTCCCAAGTGACAGGGCCAGGATACCGGCGGCAGGAGCGCCGAACACCATGATACCTGCAATCACTGCAGGAAGTGTAGCCAGCATGATATTCAGCTTCATTTTGAACAAGCTGTCTCCGTCATGCCAGAAAGGCGCATGGGATACAATTAGTTTGTTGTTATTCATCTGCAGCCTCCATTTCTATATCTTCTTCCATAACCTCTGCATCATCTTCTATCAGATCTTCTACAGCATCGGCTCTTATGTTTAGAAGCGCATTTTTTCCAAGTCTGATGTGCTGATATATCGGGATGCGGGCGGTGCAGACATATGCACATAATCCGCAGTCAATGCAAGACTCAAGGTCATATTGATCGGCCGCTTCCTCAACCTGGTTGACTTCAAGGAAACGGACCAGCAGGTTGACCGGGATGTTGGCCGGGCAGATCTGAACGCACTTGCCGCAGTTCACGCAGGCATTATCAGATACTTCCGGGATATTCTCTGTGCCCTGAACAATGATCATGTCCATGTCCGGGACAACCGGATGGTTGACCGTAAAAGTTGCAAATCCGGTCATGGGACCCCCTATGACCACACGGTCCTGGTCTTCGATCCGGACGTTGCAGGCCTTTAATATCTGCTCGATCGGGGTGCCGATCACAGCCTTGACTCGGCGCTGTTCACCTGTTTTACCAAGTATGGTAATGTTCTTTTCAAATGAAGCGCCTTTGGATTCAATCGCATCTGCAAGACAAATAACCGCTTCTGCGCTGATAAAACAATAGCCCAGGTCTTGCGGGGTTAATCCTGCGGGCAAAACCGTATGGAAATGATCTTTCAAGACCATTGCCGGCAGGTTAGCCGGATAGACCGGGGAGGTTTTTATGATCTGTGCGCTTCCAATGCCATCTTCAAAATGGAGCCCTTCGGGAACTATGGCACAGATCCTTGAAATATTGGTAATTTGTTTTAAAACCTGGACACCTTTTTTGAGTGCTTCCAGGTTTTTAATTGTGACGAATTGCTGTGTTGTGGACAAAAGATCTTTATCTGCACAGGTGATAACCAGTGTGCTGATTTTTTTGTCCGGATCTGCCAGTATTTTCAGCGGGGGTGCTCCCGGCAGATGCCTTAAATATTCGTCTGCGCCGGCGATACCTTCCTTTAGATCGTAGGAAAGCGACGTATTGTCGGTTGTTTGACTCTGGCTACTACTGATCATAAGGCAGGTCATTTTATTGCCAAAGTCATCGGAGTAATTGTCAATACCGTTAATTTTACCTGTAACCGGCGAAATCGCATAGGCCGTGCTGTCTTCGTAAAGGGCCAGTTTCTGACCTTTCTCAACAGCATCCCCTTTTTTTATTAACGAATCCCTTGTACTGTCGATGGGTTCGTTTATCAATAATATAAGGTTGGATGGAACAGGGATGGATTCCGGCTCTTTGGGATCGGATTCAAGCAGATCATATGAGAGCCGTGGCTTGGTAAACGTGAAAAAAGATCGTTTAATCATAATAAGTCCTTGTTTAGTAAAAAGATTGGTCAATTAATATAGTCGGGGTTTAACTGTGCTGTGAGTCAACTATAATAAATGACACGAATTGCATTCTACCGGACCTGCGCCAACGTCTTCATGGCACCCCTTGCACTGATCATGAAATGCATCAGCTCTTGAGGGTAAGTCTTCATCACCGGTATCTTCATGGCACTCGCTGCAGTTGTAGGTTTCATCATCTTCAATGTTATGATGGCAGTCCAGGCATTCTCCGGTGTATTCATCCATATGTATTGAGTGGGTGAATAAAACTTTCCCTGCATCGTTCTGAAACATCAATCTAACTGGATTCTCAGGTGCGGGGGGGATTAAAGAGGCATAGCATATAATTCCTGTGATCAAAAAAACGATCATGATGCATATAGCTATTTTTAGGTCTCGTTGTGATGTCATAATACTTCTCTCTTATCTATAGGGTTAGAGTTCAAACGACAAACCCACAACTAGCAAGGCGTTATATTATATTGTTACTGTATTGGCAAGGAAAAAATTAACCCAAACTTTGTGGAAAAGTCAGGGTGAAAAACGGTGAAAATGAAGGGGTCTCGACAGGTTTTAGCCTCTGTTGAGTTACCAGATTTTTTTCGGGCTCACAGTATCCAATGTTTTCTTGGAGTTTTTTTGTTGCCAGGAATAAACGATGTTTTGAAAAGAGAAAATCATGGAATTCTGTTTAAGAGGTGACCCTAAAAAGAGTTTTTTTTATACCCCGCGCCTCAAACTTCATTGGTGTTAAACTACTTTAAACTTAAGGCTTAAAGTTGAATGTATGAATGGATGAATTTAGGTCAGGGTGCAATTGGCAAGCGCAGCCTGGGGTTTTTTTCTTACAAGAAACGGCTTGTATGCATCCTGGCCGGAAAAGGATTTGTTTTTTTGGCGGATAATAAGGAATGCGGTGGCAAAAAATGTAAATCCGATTGCCATGGATGTTAATGACGGGTTTAAATTTAAAAAAAGTCCCAGGTGATTTCCGATCAGCGCACCGATGATGAGCATCAGGATAGGAAATACATAGAGCAGAAAAGTCAAAAACATGATGGGGCGGGTCTCAAGTCCGATAACAACATGGTCTCCGGGTTTAACTTTAAGGGTGTTTTTAACCGTGACAATCATCTCTTTGTGATTGCTTGCCGTGTGGCAACTTTTTTTTGAAGAGCATGACTCGCAGGCGCCGGCCCGGGTTGTCTTTATATCGGCGGTTGAGGCGGTGACAGTGGTAACAATTCCGTTTTCAGTAATCATGGTTTTTCAACTTTCATTAAAGATCAGGCAACAATATTGACCAGGGTATCAGGTCCTTGGGCCGGAGCTGGATTTTCCCGGGCCTGGTCTTCAACGGGTCGGTTCTCAACGGGTTGAGGCGGTTCCTGGGGGGCTGTTTCGGCAGTCTCAAGCGGTTCTATCTGTTCTGCTGGTTCTCGTGCCTGTGTCTCCTGGGCCAGGCGGTCCCGGGCTTCCGGTGTAATGTTGACTTCAAAGGCTTGTTGCGCCGCCTGACGGGTCTGGGAGTCAAGAGTCGCACCTGATGCCTCGACGTTCTGGTCACGGGTTTGTGTGTTTTCGACAGGGGGAGTGGTATTCAGGGTGTTTGCATAAGCAGCAGGTCCCTGTACACTGTTAATATCCATTATATCCCTCCTTATATAGTACAAATCAAATGTCTGTATAAAAGAATAAACCTGAAGGCGGATGATGTCAATTTTTTTATTGTTTTTTCTTGACAAAGAAAAGGCCGTGATATAAAGTCACCAAGTCTTGGAAAAAGGCACTGCTCCCCAGTAGCTCAGTTGGCAGAGCAATTGGCTGTTAACCAATGGGTCCGCGGTTCAAGTCCGTGCTGGGGAGCCAACAACGACAACACAATCCCGAGAATGAAAGTTCTCGGGATTTTTTGTTTCCGGTCAATTTTACACACATTTTACACATTTCTTATTTCTATTGCCGTTATTTTTCAAAATATAATGCCTTTATGGATGGGGGCGGGTGGACCGGATTGGGTCCCATATATGACGGGACTCCTGTAGAATCCCCCACTACACACAAAGAAAAATTTAGCCACCAATACCAAAAGTAGTCAACGCCATAATTGGAAGAAGCTGCGGTGTTCAATTATAGACATATCAAACACCCAAATGGTTGAGTTGTCTTATCAGCTGCCTTTGAGTTGAGGCTTGCTAATTATATTAATTTTTTGAGAGCTCATCCTCGTATTTTTTTCTCCATCCGTCAGCACCACATTTTTTGAAAATCTCAATAGCTTTAGTTAGTTGAAGTTCGTAGTTTGATATATCGTTTTCCTTCTTAAACCAGTTAGCATAAAGAACATGGTCAGTGGCCAGATACCATTGAGTGCCGTTTTTTGTGTTTATATCAATTGCTCTTTTTATCCATCCTTCTGCTTTGAGAGTATATTCTTGGCCCATTTGCATCAGAATGTCTCCGATGTTTCTTGCAATGATACCTTCACAAATCTTGAGTTTGTTATTCTTAAAATAATTAAACAATAAACCGGAGTCAGTATCAGGATCGCTGGTAAGTATGCGCGTCTTTGCTAAATATGTTTTTAATACAATAACCCATGATGGAACGGTTCTAGCATCTTCAAACTTTTTAATTCCATTGATATAATAGGATTCCGCTTGTTCATATTCTCTTTTTTCGAAATACAAATTTCCGAGGGCCATAGCTGCAAAAGCCTCCCAAACAAATACTGAAGATTTTTGTGAATATGTAAATCCATCAAAGAGATGTTTTGCTGCCATGTCAAGTTCACCCTTATGATATAAAGAATAACCATAATGTGTATTAGCCCAGGCTTTGAATAGTATATCATCACTTCCTTGCACTATATTTAATAGTTCTCTGCCCAACTCACATGCAAGTTTGATGTTGCCCTGAAGATAACTTATCTGGATGACCAAAGCCTTTGAAAATACAACTCCAAGAAGGTTTTCTGCTGTTTTACTCAAATCCATGCATTTTGTTAAATATGACAATGCATTTTTGAATTCGCATTGATAGGTGATAAAAAAGCTTGACTGAAGGTATGCTGCCAATAGTGATAAAAAATCGCCGATTTCCTCAGAAATCCTTATGGAGTCTTTCATATAAGACATTCCTTTGGAAGTGTCCTCTTCAAAATAAAGAGCATTCATCCCTATGGATGTAAATATTATAGGAAGTCTTTTTCGATAATCCAGCTTCAATGCAAGATCCAAAACAGGCTCTACTGTGTCTTTGGCATCATGGTGATATCCCAAGGTTACATAGTATAGGGATAGTAGCGTCTTGGCGTCTATAAACTTCTTCTGGATTTCCTCTGTCTGGGGTAGTCGTTCCAAGCAGCGAATACACTCCTTCTGGTGTGTCAATCAGCGTCGAAAAATGACCCCCTGTCAGCGCCCAATTTTGACCCCT
>CAZLTD010000153.1:0-11173 GCA_964562385.1 uncultured Desulfobacula sp. | reverse complement strand
AGAGCATAGGATTCCTAATCCTTGAGCGCAGGTTCGATTCCTGCCGGGGGTACCACATCTCAAATCACTCCTTTTCACAAAAACTCACAAAACGATTAACAAGAGTGATTCTTGAGCTTTTTTATCTCTTAGCGGCATACATCTTCCATCACTATATTTCACGATCCTTACCAATAAAGTGTTGGTATTTTTATTGGTACCTTGCTATATTATTGCATCGGACAATAAAATATACCAACAGCAATACCAACAGAAGGGGGCAGGGATATGGGTACTCTAACAGACAAGGGGATAAAGAGTATTAAACCGGGACTGAAGCCGCAAAAGCTTTTTGACGGTGGCGGTCTGTATCTATATGTCACGACTAAGGGGCAAAAGTATTGGCGATATAATTACCGATACCAGAAAAAACAAAAGACGTTATCCCTTGGCGTGTACCCTGCTGTTACCCTCAAGGAAGCCCGACTAAAGCATCAAGATGCCAAAAAAAATCTGGCAGAGGGTGAAGACCCCGGTTTTAAAAAAAAGATTGATAAGGCTATGAAAACAGAACTTGCAGATAACAGTTTTGAGGCTGTGGCCTGGCTCTGGTTCGGCAAACAAAAAAAATGGTCCGCCAACTACCGGATAAAACAGAAAACCAGATTGACAAAAGATATCCTGCCGTATCTGGGAGATCGTTCCATTGATCGGATAACGGCCAAGGAAATCTTGATTGTTTGCAGGCGGGTTGAGGCTCGGGGAGCAATCGAGACAGCTCACAGGATAAAGCGGATATGTTCTCAGGTGTTCCAGTATGCCCTTGGATTAGACCTGGTTGACAGTGACCCGGGCAGGGATTTAAGAAACGTCCTGACTCCGATTGAAACAAAACACATGGCCGCTCTGACAGTCCCCAAAGAAGTCGGTGGATTAATGAGAGCAATTCACGGGTTCACCGGCACCGCTGTTGTCCGGGCAGCTTTGATCTTTTCTGCCTACACCTTCCCCCGGCCCACTGAGATACGCCACGCTGAATGGTCAGAAATAGACCTTAATGAAAAATTATGGAGACTTCCTCCTGAAAAAATGAAAGAGCGCCGGCGGCACCTGGTCCCCCTATCCAGGCAGGCTATTGAAACTCTCCAGGAAATCCACCCCCTCACCGGCGATGGTCAATACATCTTCCCAGGTATGCGGGGCAAGGGATCTGTGATAAGTGAGAATACGGTTAATGCCGCCCTACGGCGGCTTGGGTTTTCCCAGACCGAACATACGCACCATGGGTTCCGTGCGACTGCCTCTACCCTGCTGCATGAACAAGGATGGGACTCGGAGGTTGTTGAGATGCAATTGTCCCATGTGGACGGCAACGATTCACGCCGGTCATACAACCATGCTAAATACCTTTCACAAAGAACCAAGATGATGCAAGGCTGGGCAGATTACCTTGACGGGCTCAAGGTTGGTGGCGAAATTATAAATTTCAAAAAGAAGGCATAATGCTTTTACTGGGATAGGTCGGGAACCATGTCCCCCGGCCGAATTGGCGGTATCCTGAACCGCCTTTTTCAGGGTTTTAATCAGGGTCTTTGAGGAGAGGTATTATGATCATAAGCGGAAGCATAAATCCATGCATCAAAAGTCGGGATGAGATTAAAAAATTATCACATATTTTGGGTGTCGAACCAAATAAGTTTACTGACGAAATACTGAGTGAATTAAGAGAGCGGTCTCAAGATTACATCATAAGAAAGGAATATGAGATCGGCCCCAATGCTATCAGATCGAAGAGTGAGATAAAAAAAGAATTGGCATTAGTCAATACCGCTACAAGAAAAATGATTACCCGTCTGGAGAACCTTAGTGAGCAAAGCAAAGCAAAGTTGGTTGATACAGCCATTCTGAACGGTGATAAGTGCCTTCAGAAATATACAATATGGCATAAAGGTTTACCTAACACTTATGATGGTGTTGACAAATTAATTGATGAAATACAGTGTTTTCAGGATATCGTCACTTCAACGATGGATGGTTTACGGCCTAATAACAGAAAAAGAAGGGCAAGTCTTCGAGGATACATTCTATATTTATACTCTCTTTTTGAAAGATTAACCGACGAAAGACCCAAGCATAGAGTTTACAATATATATGAAGAAACATATGACGCTCCATTCTTTTTATTTGTCAAAGAGTGCCTTAAGCAAAGCGGTGAAGTTATCCCTGATAAAACCCTTGGATCTCAAATAGAAACGGTATTTAAATATATGAAAGTAAAAACCCCTCCAAAATAAACGCCTCTTTACTTTATACAGATCATTTTTTTCTCACTATCGTTGATCAAGCATCAAAAAAATACTGATGATGCTTGATTTTAACTGAAATTAAAAGGGAGAAAAAATGGATTTGGAAACAGTAATTCCCCACATAGCAGATTTTCAAGCCCTGCCCATCGAAGTTCAGGAATCTATCAAGGCTCTGGCCAAAAGATTGGTTGAGACCCATCCAGGTGGCGTCGCCAGGAAAAATATCGGAATGGCTACTGGTGGTCTGTATCACCCCAGGACTCAGGCTAATAGGGATACGCTTGGTACGGGCATTCCAGGCCGTTTCAAACTCAGAGGACAAACAATCTATCCTATAAAAGGGATAATTTTAGATTTCATAGCCAGTATCAGCGCATAGGTGGTGGCTCATGAAACGCAACCTCTACCGCACTGCTGCCCCGATCATCCTGCCTCTGGCTGCCAGTATTATAACCTTTTTCCAGTATAGGAACCGGTCAACCAGAATGTGCCTTTATAACAGTAATTTGTTAGAAAAATTCAATTCTGCCTGTAAAGGGACACGGTCATGACACCTGCAAAAAAGAATTGGCTGGAACCCTAAGTTGATAATATCCCGGATGATCTTAAAAAACTGAAGCAGTGGGTTCTGTGGAAAGCAGAGAGACGGGATAACAAGTGGACCAAGGTTCCCTATTCTGTGGATGGGCTGAAAGCTAAATCTGATAATCAGAGGACTTGGAGCAGTTTTGATAAAGCACTGACAGATTATCAAGACAATCCTGGGGTATATGATGGTATCGGATGTGTGTTTTGTGATGATGATCCATACACAGGAATTGACCTTGATAACTGTCGCGATCTGGAAACGGGTGAAACCAAACCTTGGGCCAAAGATTTGATACAGGAGATTGACTCCTACACAGAGATTAGTCCCAGCGGTACTGGTTATAAAATATGGGCCAATGCAAAACTTCCGCCTGAAGGAAGGCGGAAAGGTGATATTGAAATGTATGATTCCGGGCGATATTTTACAATGACCGGTCATCGCCATTCAGATCACCCCAAGACGATCCAAGAAAGATCCGGACAGGTCATCCAGTTGCATAAAAGGATTTTTGCAAAATCCGCTAAGGACAATTTATATGAACCGGTTACAAAACCTGCCACCACCTTGACCAGTGATGCAGAACTACTCCAACAGTCTTTCACCTGGCGGAACGGATCAAAGACCCAGGTGCTGTTTAATGGTGATTATTCTGCTTATGATTCTCAGTCGGAAGCAGATCAGGCACTCTGCAATCACCTGTCTTTTCTTTACAATCGTAACTATGCCAGAATCGATGCCGCATTCCGGCAGTCCGGCTTGTACCGAAAAAAATGGGATAAAAAACATTATTCCGACGGCCGGACATATGGTCAGGAGACTATCAATAAGGCAATTTCCTGGACCATTGAGACCTATCGAAGTCCACAGGAGAGGAGACATCAGGACCCTGTTTTTAAACCGGATAATACGGAGACGGAATCTCCATGGATGACACCACTTGATATGTCGGCGGTAATGTCTGAACCACCGCCGACCATTAAATGGTTGGTTGAAAACAGAATACAATTAGGTCGTGGTGTCGGGATCGTTGGAGTTGGTGGTTCGAGTAAAACTCGGATTCTTTACACATTGGCAATCGGGTTTATTACCGGTGAACTTCCATGGTCCTGGGATATCAAAAATACTGGACGTGTAGTCCTTATTCTTACTGAAGATACAGCTGAAGATGTTCACCGGGTTGTCTGGTCGTTAACCAAAAATTTAACAGAAGAAGAACGGGTAAAAGTCGCTGTTAGATTGACCATCTACGCCCTGGCAGGGAAAGATACCCGATTACTTGTAAAAACAAAAAACGGGACTGTTGAGAAATCTAACCTTTATCATTCCCTTGTCGAAAAAATCGAATCAATTGGAAATGTGGTTTTTGTCGGTCTTGACCCTGCTTTAAGTATTACTGAAGGGGATGAGTTAGATCAAAGCCATCAACGTGCCCTTGGAAAAGCAGTCGATGATATGGCAGTCAATACCGGTGCAACAGTGGCATTGGTTTGTCATGCTGCTAAAGGATCTCTTCAGCAGGAGGAATTATCCAGCCATAATGCACGGGGTGGTGGAGCCATCACTGATGCCTTGCGCGGTGAGTATTCAATCAGGAATATGACTGCGAACGAAGCATCAAAAGCTGGAATTACAGATATAGAAGAACGAAAAAGATATGTTCAAATTGTCTGCACCAAGGGGAATAATATCCCACCATCTGCCTTTGTACCGGCTTGGATGAGGCGTGATGATTTCGGCAATTTGACCGAAGCCGACATCGTAATGGACGGAAACGAAGGTACGCTTACTAAACGAGATCTCGAATTTTTAAAGGTACACTCCGAAATTTCAGTGTTTTCTTGCCCAAAATTGAGTGAATGGCGGGACAAATGTATAAAGAAAGGTCTTATCACCGGCAACACCGATGCAGCACAAAAGCAAGCAATGAAGAGGGTTTTGAGCAAATTACAGGGTGCAGGAAAAATTAAAAAAGGTATCGGACGAGGGATTTATATTCAAACCACAGAGGATGAAGAAACAGTCTTTTAGGTACGGTACACCCCCTTAAAGGGGTGTGTACCTGTACCTTTCTAAAAGAGACACCCGACCGTTCCTTAATTGTACCTTTAACCGTACCTTAAATGTACCTTTACTTTTAAAAGGAGAAAAATCATGAAGCAAGCAAAGCAAGTTAAAATTATTCATGCGCAACCGGGGTGGCAAGGTGTCGCACCTATTTTTGATGGGAATGGCATTGTTGACGGATTGCATAAGGAGCCCATCATCGCATGGTGCATAAAAGCTGAGTTCATGCCTGATATGAATGACAGTCTGTTTGCAGAACCGGTTCCTATCACTGCTGAAGGTGTTGCAGGGAGAAATGAATATAAAATTTTTGAAAGACCAGGTGGAACTTTAACGTACGCTGAAGCCCAGGAGTTTAACGGAGAAGCGGATATTATTAAATATTTTCAAGAAGAGGAGGAGGGGAAATGATTACAAAAGAACAGATAGAAAAAGCTAAAGTAAGATGTAGGCTCAGTCTCCCCCCTCATCATGAACATGATGATTGTATAAGGATTGCATATGAGTGGCTGGATGCACAGAAAAAGACAAAACAACCAAGAAATATCCATCGTGCGTTAAAGCACATTATCGAAAACTGGGGCGGCAGATACGTATCTCAAACAGATGTAGAGGTTGCTGCATATTTGCATCCGGATATTTCTGGAAAATATCCTTACTATAACATAAGCTTAAGGCTCACAGATCCAATGATAGAGCGTCTTGATGATATCGGGGAAGCATTTACACAAAACCAGCGTAGATACCATCAGGCAAAGGATTACCGTATCATAGAAGAGTATTATGCCATCAAATAATTTTAAATATTACAGGAGGAAACAATGGCTCAAAAACAAAATAACATTCAATATTTTCCTGGCAAGCAGATCGACAGCACGATATTTGGCGATAAGGGACTTGATTCAGAATTAAAAGCCCTCTACAGCGGCCTCACCGAGCGACAGGCACGGTTTGTTGACCTCTGGAACGGTAACGGTACTGAAACTGCAAAAATGGCCGGATACTCGCATCCAAAGGACGCTGGTATTCGTTGTGTTAAGCACGTCGCCATCGGCCGCCTTATCCGGGCTAAACGAGCCTCAGAACTCAAACCGGAAATCATGACAAGGATTGAAAGGCAGCGGTTTTGGTCAAAGATAATAGCAGATCCGGAAGTGCACATTAAATACCGCCTGAAAGCCAGCGAGCTCCTGGGAAAAAGTGAGGGCGATTTTATTGACCGGTATGTCGATGAGTCCGGCCCGAAGGTGATCAAGGTTGGTTTTGTTGACGATCTTGGTATTCTTAGCGATACTGATATGAATCGGGTCAGCAGCGTGGTGGCTGGCATATCTCTTGACAGGATTGGCTTAGGGTCCCCATCTTCCAAATGAGCATATCCTGATTTGCTCCAGAATGATGACGATATCTATGTGGCCGAATGTGCAGTTTATTCCAAAACTGCACATTCGCAAAACGCCTATATGACTGCTGGGAGAGGATCTCGAAGGATTGGGTTAAAAAGCGACTTTTTTAATGCGTAGTTTCAGTCGGAGAATAGGCCATATTCAACATTCGGCTTTCCTGGAGGGGCTGACCCGGTTACCTCCCGGCAGGCCGCGAGTGTTCCCAACAACTGCCCGCGATGTGTCCAGAGCCATTTCCAGTAGACCCCCCCCACTATTTTATATAGCCGGTTAAGAGACGTTCCGAATTTTGCGTTTAAGGAGCCATCAGCCGTTTCAATGGTTGCCAAAGTTGTGGACACTGAGTCAAGGAGAACTCAAATCCGTTTCATCACAACCATATCGGTGAGACCACCTGCCCGAACTTACCGGCAAACAATGTATCCTTTTAGTTTACCACCAGCGGAAAGTTCGGCATTGTCTTGGGGATCTCAGTGGTCGGATGCTGGCTTCCGCCGGTCAGTGTTTTGACCCTTTGAGTCGTATATAGGTCGATTTCTTTCATATCGACGATCCCGTCACTGTTGTAATCTGCTTTACCCCTTAGCCCCTCGATCACAGCCTTGGTAAAGGCACCATGTCCCCAGTCAGAACGCTCCTGGCTGACTTCTTTACCGGTAGAGGCTGTCATGACCACTACACCGCTGTCAGAAGACATAAGGTCTCTAAGAGCATCTGTAATATCGCTGATTCCCCTTCTTTTACCGGTCACACTGCCGCTGTGACAGGTATCGACCATGAGGATGACCTTGGATGGCAGACTGCTGACAATATCCTGAAAATCAAACCATTTGACTCCTGAGAACAGCAGACTTTCAGGATCCCCTTCGTGGGGCAGAAAATAATAGTTGTCACGGGTGTCCTTCATACCGTGTCCGGCAATAAAAATAACTGACAGATCTTTTTGCGTGGATTCCTGGTACATCCATTCCAAAGATTTCTGAATATTTTTCCTTGTTGCATCCTGGTTCGTAAGCAGTCTTTGATGAACCCTGTTATAAAGTTTGCCTTGCTGTGATGCCAGTACACTTGCAATCCCTTTGGCATCCTTGTCTGCATAGTCCAGACTGTATTGTGGGTCCTGGTACTGGGAAACACCGATGGACAGAAGGTACAGATCAGGTTTGTACAAATTCTTAACGGAAGCTGTCTGGGTCTGTTTCCAGGTGACATTGAAGGTTTCTGCTTTGGATCTGCCGTGACGGTTGGATGCCAGCACGGAGATACGGTTGTTTGTTTCGGTCAGGGGGACCCATATATCCAGTTCAGCAGTAAGTCCGCCGGTCTGTTTTCTGGGTGCCACCTTGATGGCCCTGTTGTCCAGCCTCCTGCCATTGACCAGCACCCAGATGTCCTTTACAGGATCGCTGGTGACGGATTTGGCCCAGGCTTTGACGTGGACCTTGTTTTCCGGTACGGTCATATTCCGTTCGCTGGGTGTCTGGATAATGACTGTTGGCGGCAGCATGGTGGCCACATCCTGTATACTGGTCTTTTTGATTCGCTTGGGTTTGGGTTTTGCCTGGTTTACAAGCTGGATGGCTTTTTCAAGATTACCGCCTGTGGCGATGTACCTGGCCGTGATGTCGGGTGAATAGAATTTATCGGCAAACCTGGAACCCGGATAGTAGAGTGCAGCCTTGTCCTTCCCTTGGTTGATGTGCCATCCGATATAATCGTCCCCTTTAACAGAAGCAGTGTAATACCCAGCAGGTGTCCAGGCAACCCACTCATTGTCTGTGCCGTGGAAGATGGTCAGCAACAGCTTGCCGGTATCGATTTCCCAAAGTTTTACGGTCTGGTCAATTGACCCGGATACCATCAGTCTGCTGTCTGGAGAACAGGCCACCCCCCATACATCTCCTGTGTGACCGACAAATTGGTGCTGTTTCTTGCCTGTTTCCGGGTTAAAAGAAGAAAGGGCGCCATTGCCCCCTCCGCTGATCACGGTCAACCCGTCCGGGGTCAGGGTCAGGCTCCTGTGATCAAAACCACTTGTCGAACTGCGAGTGATTTCATGCTTGATGTTACCGTTTTTCAGGATTTGCAGAGTTTTGTGGATTTTACCTGTCGGTGTCCGGATGGACCATGGGCCAACAGATACGATGCCCCGGTTATAGTCATCGTCATTTTTCAGTTTAACACCCAGCGCGAGATCAAAATCCCGCCCGGATCTGATGATAAAAGATTGATTTAAAGGACCATAACCAAACAAATCATATTTTTTGTATGTTGCCCCCCAAGCAATGCTTTTACCGTCTTTGGCAAAACCGACAGACCATATTTGCTGGCCATTACCTACAAGTTTATGTTTTACTGCTCCGGTTTGAAGGTCCCAGATATAGATAGCCGTTTCACCGGAATCACCAGTAGCAGCAAGGGTATTGTCAGGCGAGATGGCTGTGGCCAGGACGATGTTATTATGTTTTGTAAAGGACCGCAGTTTGTTTCCGGATGGAATATACATTGTTACTTAGTGTACCAGATCCAGTGGAAGCACCTGACAGCACCATTGATCCGTTCGGGCTTATGGAAAGGCTGCCAACGTTTCTATTCTGCTCTGCCAGCACCTTGATGAACGCCCCGGTATTGCCTTTCCACATCCGGATGGTTTTATCTTTACTCCCCGAAAGGATATATTGGCCGTCCGGTGTAAAGCCAACTGATCTTACATCGCCCTTGTGGCCCTTCATAGTGGTAATCAGGCGACCGGAATGGACGTCCCACAGCTTCAGGGTTTCATCATCACTTCCGGTAATTGCTTTGCTGCCGTCAGGAGAAAAGGCAACGGCATAAATAAATTCTGTGTGGCCTTTTAGTTCATGCAGCATTTTCCCGGAACGGACATCCCAGATTCTGGCGGTTTTATCAAAACTTCCCGATATGAGTTTTTTTCCCCCCGAAGAAAAGGATAGACCCAAAATAACATTGGCATGGCCCTTGAGCAGAGTCTTGACTTCACCAGTCCTGAAATCGATTAAACGAATGCTATCTCTATTTGAAGAGTCCCCAGGTAACAACCCTGCCACTGCCAGCCATTTATCATCCGGTGACAATGCTGCAGCATAGAGTTTTCCTTGCTTGCCATTTCCGATCTGTCCCCTGATCACCCGAACAATCTCACCTGTTTGAATATCCCAGACCCGCACAGTTTTATCATAACTTGCAGACACGAGATACCGATTGTCTGAGGTAAACATGACACCTTTTATCTTTGCTTGGTGACCGCCAGTGTCAATGCTCAAGATAGGGTCCTGGCAAAACACCGTTATGGGGAAAGTTAAAATGAAAAAAAAGCTAATAAGTAAAAATGTTGTCCGATTGCGTGAAGGCTTCATTGTCTGAGCAACTCCATATTAAATCGATATTGGTTCAGTTTACAGGCTCCATGGACTATAACTTATAAAATTTTGGTATTTTCTACTTATCAAACCTGCCGTGATTATCAAGCTTTAAGTCGGTTGTACGAAATCTGTCGGCAGAATTTTACCTGCATTAAAATGAAAGCACCGCCCATCAACAGACAGCAGTCTGATTCGTTTATTTTTACTATTCAAAATCGAATATACCTGCATAGACTAATTGGTTCGGATGAGTCTGAAAATGACGCGCCTTGAAGTGCCGCTTGGCGAGAGTGAACTGGGTGGCAGACATCTGGGCCTTAACAAAAATGGCATCCCTGTCCTCTGCCCGCAATGTGGTGGTCGCTTCTTTCAAACCACCCCCCTGCTAATTATATAGCCGGTTCAGAACGCCACCTAATTTAAGTTTGTTACTCGTGTTACACATCAATAAGATAGAAACGTGAAAAGGCTAAATAAAGTCACCGCTAATACTACGAATGGCCCAATGCCAGCAATCCTGGCCATCTTAGAAAGACTTCTGTATTTCTGAACGGTCACCAGTAAAAGATAAACAGAGAACAATAAGGTTGCACCAAGCATGGTCAGTAACGTCAGGATTGCCGACGCTCCTCCGGCGAAACCTCCTTCTGGATTTGGCACAAAACGAGGGACGATCCATGATGCAACTGCTAAAACAGCGCATATCCCGCATAGACGATAAATTTTCAATTCCGAATCTTTTGGCAATAAAACCCCTCAGGCAATAAGTTTAAATGTTGTTTTTCTGTGTGTTTCAAGAAAATATTTATTCGAATGAAATTCAACAGCTATTAGAAAAATAGGGGATTGTATCAGTCAAGCTCATATGGTATTTTCAATGAAACAACCTGGACGGGGGGAGGTGGTTGGAAAGTGATCTGGACAAAGTGTCTCTAAGATCAGACCCACCGCCCAGGTTGCTTTGATTATAACACAATATCGGTAAAAAGTATATTTTTTCAGACTGTTACGAAATTCCCACCCCCAATTTGATAAAATTTATAATTTCAACTTTCCCCACATTAAAGGGGAAAATGTCTGAATCGAGCCATTCAGCGAAATCTAAAAATTTAAAAAGCTGATATCACCATTCCAGAACTTGTTGGTACACAAAGTCCTTATATCGTAGGCATCTGAAGACTGGATGGCTCTATTCTCCGTTTACTTTAAAAAATTGTTGAATAAACTTAAAGTTCTCCGATATACATGGTAACGACACCACAAATGCATTGATTGACCCAGAGGACACACCATATGAAAAAGAGCAGCGCTGTTGTCATTGTCTTGTTTTTGTTTTTCCTGTCAGCCACAAACTCTTCCGCTGATAGCCGTACCGCACTCGTTATAGGTAACGGTGTCAATCAGCGTCGAAAAATGACCCCCTGTCAGCGCCCAATTTTGACCCCT
>CAZLTD010000152.1:0-11412 GCA_964562385.1 uncultured Desulfobacula sp. | reverse complement strand
CACATCCTTTTCTATCCAGGGCAGTGAGTGTTCCATGAAATATTTGATCGGTACTGTATCCGTTGATCCGAATGCACTGGCATAGATAATGACGTCAGCACCGAGCTTACGATATAATTCAACCTCTTTTACAAAAAACTCATGACATTTTTTCAATAATTCATTACGAGGACCTGTGGGACCCATAAAGAGCAGCTCCATCCATTTTTCCATCCCCATCAGTATTGTAGGCAGGGTCATGGTGGCACTGATATAAGCGCAAATGGGATATTTCCCGCCGACTTCTCCTTTAAGTATTTCCAGACATTTTTTCACCTTGGCAAAGGCAGGATGATCTTCCAGGACGTCAGGTATCTGTAGTTTATCTATGTCGTCATAGGATTTTATAACGAAATCTTCCACATTTGGGGGGCCATTGTCACTAAAAATAATTTTCCGGCAACCGAGCAGTTCGGCTTCTGTCCCAACATAAAAAAGACTCCAGACATTGTCATAACCATACTTCTCACGCAATTTCAATTGGGCTTCTGCAACATATTCGCCCTTTGAATAGTATTCCTGGAGAGTAAGACCCAGCTCTTTTGCACCTTGATCCAGTAATTTACAAAAGACAGGAATACGATCAGATGGTTCTCCCTTAATTGCTGCAACTAATCTGTCCATTCCGGTTGTCATGACTGTACCTCCTTGATCAAAGCTGTTATTACCCTGCCCGCAGTGACACCATCCTCGGCCCAGGCATCTGCACCTGCTGCCTTATAGAGTTCAGAATCATAACGGTAGGGAGCGCCACCGACAATTATTCTTATTTGCTCCTCTAATCCTTTCTCCTTCAAGAGCTTCCGTACTTTGAGGCTGCCGTCATCACCCATGGCTGTATGGATCATCATCGCTGAAACGCCGATAATCTGAGCGTTGTTGGCCACGGCTGCATCTACTAATTTTTCAGCAGGTACATTGACACCAAGATCAATGGTATCCACCATCAAAGCCTTAAGACAGCCACTTACGATTTTCTTACCAAGAGAGTGCATATCACCACACGCGGTTCCAATAATCATCAGGCCAATGGATTCAGGTTTAGTTGGAAATTTAGCCACCATCTCTTCGGTCACCTCTTGTGCAATTTGAGAGGCGATAAAATTCTGCGCCAGGTTGGCATCGAAATCTTCACTGATCGATTTAATCATCTGATCAAGAGCAGGAACAACGACCTTGAAAATAATATCTTCAGGCCCGATACCTTGCTCGACAGCGCTATGAATGACATCAAGCGCCTGCTCACGATCTGTATCGTAAATGGCCGCATTATAAGTATTGATAACTTGATCCAGCATGAATACCTCCTTTTATGTTTACTTCAATCACCTGTTATTTTATCCACTTTCTAAAGGCCTTAAATAGAGGTTGCGGATAAAGTGTGTTTCAAACTCAGGGTCTCCTGCCATATTTACCAATCGGTTTTTTTTCTTTAACGATGTCAGCTCTTTGTTGGGATTATCAGAGTAAAGTAGAATTTCGCATCCGGTTAAGGCCATATTTCCGCATAATTTTATATGTTCCGGAGACACATTGGGCAACAATCCAATGGATTGAGCATTTGCAATTTCTAAATACTGACCGAACGCCCCACAGACACATATCTGCTTTAAGTCGTTAAAGTGAACACCAGCTCTTGCCATCAGGCATATGATACTGGCAGTAATTCCTGCCTTGGCCCTTTGAAAAATGTCCACATCACCCTTATGCAATGATATGTCACAACCATTATAGGAATTAACACAGACATGACTGCTCGGATCATGAATAAAACAGCCATTCTCTTTCAAGCGGTCTGATTTTCTAAGACAGGCAATAATATCAACCAATCCCGATCCGCATATACCTTGAGGGGGGGGCGCCGCCAATTGTGTCCAATAAAAAATCTGAGACATCTTCTTTCAGGCGCGCTCTGTAAATGGCCCCGGCTTCAGCCGGCATCCCGCAGGTGATACCGCATCCCTCAAAAGCCGGACCACCCGCTGCCGAAGTTACCCATAATAGTTTCCCATCCCAGAGGGCAATTTCAGAGTTGGTGCCAAAATCAATAAGAAGTTTCTTTTCCTGACCTGAAACCAGCCGGGTAGCAATGACTGCTGCCAGCAGATCTGAACCGACAAACCCCGCCAGAGGGCTCGCAATTGTTATTTTGGCCTGAATGTTGATCCCCCAGGCCAACACCAGATGTTCCAGATTTTCCGGTACACAGGCAATCGGTTTTGTCCAGTAATCCGGTAGAAGCAAAAGGTCATGTGCTTTACCGGTTAATAGTGCAATCATTGCGGTGTTCCCCACAATGACAACCCGGCCTATTTCCTTGGGGGTGATGTTAGTTTTTTCAGCCATATCAACGAATGCCCTGTCAATGGCATCAACGACTATCTGGCTTAACCGCGCGGCATCTTCCTTAGATTGGGAGGCACGAATCATACGGGTTAACACATCTGATCCAAATACTGCCTGGGGGTTTAACCCTGAACAACCCGAGATGAGAGTACCATCTTGCATGTTCCAAAAAGAGACACGTATCTGTGTGGTGCCCAGGTCAATGGCCATGCCATAAGGTGAATCCGCCTTGTCTATTGTTTTCGGTGGGAGACGATAGTCAAAGGCCGGAGAATAATCTTTATCGGTTAAGCTTTTCCAATTTGATATTAATATTGGTGTGTCGATGCTAACCCGGATATCTCCAATTGGTTTTACCTGACAGGCCAAACGGATTCCTTTGGAAATTTCACTGTGATTGAGCATGTTTATTTCAGCCGCAGTCGGGCTATTGACCCTACCGTTCTGGATGTAAATTCGACAGCGGCCGCACGCCCCAACTCCCCCACATGCCGAATGCACTTGCGCACCTGTAGTTTCCGTTATTTCCTGAACCGAAACCCCGACTGTAAATGGAATGTTGCAATGCTCATTATCCATTTTTGCATAAAGCACAGGCATCATCCATCTCCATTAATTGGCTAAAATTATTTCTTATTTTTCAAAACACCAAGCCACCCTTATTCAACAATAGTGTATTCTTCTTTGCGGCCCAATTGGTGCAGTAAACTGTTTATCTCTTTTTTAAGCTGAATCATCTTTTTTTCCCGATCCATTGCAAGACGGCTGAAACGGGTTATTTCCTTTATCTTCTCCTGCAGAGCGGCTTCGACCTTTTGGCGTTCCTGGATTTCATTTTCCAGTTCAGATGTTCTTTCACTTACTTTTTTTTCTAAGCTTTGGTGGTATTCTTTTACTTCATTTTGTGCTTTTTTCAGTTCGGTTATATCTCTCCAGATTGACCTGCTGTAAAGGATGTCTCCCTGATCATCGCGCTGGGCTGTAACATTCAAGGCAACATGAATCTTGGTGCCATCTTTTCTACGCAAAAATAGCTCAGCATTGTCTACTGTCCCAGTCTCTACAAACTGCTGGAAAGCCTCTTTTACTTCTTCCATACAATCAGGGTGATAGAGACTAAAAATGGGTTGGCCAATGATCTGTGTTTTATCGAATCCCAATCGGGTTGCCAATGTCTGGTTGCACTGGATGACTTTGGCAGTCCCGGCATCAACTGAGACAAACATGTCCGGGGCATTATCGTAAAGATCCTGGTATTTTTTCTCAGATTCTCTTAATACTTTCTCTGTATGCAAACGTTTTATGCGATTCTCTTTGATCCTATATGAAAAAGTAACTATCCCAAAGATGCCAAGAAACCATATTATTAAATAGGTCAGCAGATGCGTTCGAAATCTTTGTTTCTGCAATTGCAGTATTCCTGTCATTGGAATGGAAACACTAACACCACCACGAAGTTCTCCCTCTTTGTACCCTTGAATGGCATGACATTTGAGGCAGCCCTTTTTGGTTACCATGGGGCTCATGAACCTATAATAAGGTATTCCATCTATCTCAGTGAACGCCCATGCCTCTTTTTCTCCCTTTTCAAAGGATAAGAGCGCACTTAATTCCCATTCGTCCGGAATATTTTGGGGTCTAAGTGGCTTACGACTGGTGATGTGACCCCGCACACCATATAATTCAGAATATTCTTCCATCACTTGTCGTAAAATATATGCAGGATTCATCAGGGTCAGTTTCTTACCTGAACTACTTGTAATATCTCTATCAGGGATATGTGACAGGTATGGATTGGGTGGGGTTCTCCCATCAGGCGGAACATAGACTCCCCCATGAGCAGTTGCCCAGAGGCGTAAAGCCTGATCTTTATTAAAATATGCTTTGGCTTCATTTTTTATCGTTCGCCGTGTATCCGCCTTGGTGTGCCGATGATCCCAAAATAACAACCAGGATATTGCTATTGACCATATAAGAAAGATAACGGTTGCATATTTATAGGTTTTGTTAATAAACACTAGTGATCTCCCTTGGGGGTATTTAACGCTTCATATATTCCCTTGCTGTTCATTGATTCTTTCGCCAAACTTTTTAGGGTCGGTTATCACTATTATCGTTTTTTAGACGGCAGTCTGTGGACCATTGAAATCTGTTTGATAATGGCTTGTCGAAAAGAGATATCAAAGTTCAGGCCAGCTGTTTTTGTACAAACTTTAAAAGTTGATTATGCAAATATACGAATTCGTCATTATTCCGCTTTATTGCTGACAACTCTAAATTATTTAGAACAACGGGGGAAAGAGTAGAATATGATTAAGAAATCAATGTGCATAGCTGCTGTGAATTGAATGATTAAATGTATCATTTTCCCCATGGCGGGTAAAGATTTAAATCCCAGTGGTGTATTTGTCTAACTGAGATCATAATTTATTCACATCGGCTAATCATCACCATGAATAATAAAAACTATAGCAAATCACAGGAATAAGTGCCCATTCATGAGTACGGTTTTCTATCACTTAAATTTTGAAACCTGCCCAGTGGCAATTGATTTGGTTTGTGGTGATTCATTTCTTATATGATTTTATAAAAGGTGAAAGGGTGTGACAGTTTGTGATTGAAGATGCTCAGAATAAGGCGGATCTGTCTGTCTGGGTATTAAAAAAACTGGTAAATAATGACAAGGTCGCTGCCGTTCTGCCCCTTTCTATTGCCACGTGTGACCGCAGGATAGACATGCCGGGTTATGCACCAAAAGCAACTCGCCACACTCCTGACAAGTCCACTTGTCCTTTTGATTACGGATGAAATGTCGTATCCTATATTCCTGAATCATCTGCTTTATTTGAACTCAAAGCCTCTTTTTTCCAAAAATGCTTTCATGTGAGGCCGCGCAGGTCTGCTCATCATCTGGGATATCTGAAGTGTCCAGGTATCATCCCTGGAGCCACTGGAACGGTTTTGGTAGTAGGCTTCACAGATGTCATTGTACGTTGCCAGCTCTGCCGCATCCTCTTGATATGTCTCCTCTTTTAAGACCACATCCACAGGCAGTCGTGGCTTTTGTTCGGGCTTTTCGTCCGGGTACCCAAGACACATGCCAAATACCGGGTAAACATGTTCAGGGATCTTCAAAAGGGCACACACCTTTTCCGGGTCATTCCGGATACCGCCGATAAATACACCGCCGAGCCCCAGGGACTCAGCAGCGATCATTGCATTTTGAGCAGCAAGGCTTGCATCCACAGTGGCAATGATAAACTGCTCCGTAAAACCGGGCACCATTTTTTTGTTTTCATGAAAGCAGGCATTTTCAGCTCTTTTCAGATCTGCACAGAAGATTAGAAATAAAGGACTTGTTTCAACCCAGCTTTGGGGACCGGCAAGTTGGGCTATCTGCTTTCGTGTCTGCTCTCTGGTCACCCGGATAACCGAATACGCCTGAATAAAATTTGATGTGGAAGCCCAACCCGCCGCTTCAATGATGGCAGCCACCATTTCATCACTGATTGGCTTTTGTGTGAATTTTCGAATTGAACGATGATTTTTAAGCAGTTCGATAACCGGATTCATATCATTTATATCCTTTACTATCTGTTAAAGTTTTCTAAAAACAGTTTAAACCCTTTTTGTTCAGTTGCCATGGCCTCAATAAGGGTCGTGCTGTTTTTGGCTTCTATCAGTTTTTTCATTGTCAGCATCATTTTAAAATTGACGCTGCATATCTTTTCGGCAATCTCAATGGATCTTGCAAGAAGCTTGGCCGCTGGTACAACCTCATTGACAAGACCACAGCTTAAAGCTCTTTGGGCGGGTATTTTTTCACAGGTTGCTGAAAACTGTTTTGCAAGCCTTTGTCCCACTGCCTGCTGAAGCAGCTGGCTCATGCCCCATCCGGGATGGATTCCAACCCTGGCATGGGTATCGGCAAAAACCGCTTTTTCAGAAGCAATCAAAAAATCACAATTCAGGGCAATTTCAAATCCACCGGTAATGGCATATCCATTGACGGCGCCAATGATAGGTTTATCACAATACGCAAATATCTCAGGCATATCTTTCCCATCTGAGCGCGGATCAAAAAGGTTGTCCGTTGAAAGGCAGTCAAGATCAATACCTGAGCAGAAAGCGTCCCCTTTTCCGGTAATAATACCAACCTTAATCTCATCACTATCCGCTATTTTCTCAAGACTGTTATAAAGCCCTTCAAGAAGCGCCTGATTAATGGCATTTTTCCTGTCAGGCCTGTTAAGTGTTATGATGGCGACAGACCCTTTTATTTCAAAAATCACCTCGCTGCTCATTGGTTTTCCCTTTTTTAAAGATTATTCTTGTCCGTATATATTTTGATTTGGCTGACTTTTAAAGAATAGCGTAATGGTGACCTGGCCTTAAATGGGTGACCCCATTTTTATTATTTATACCATTGAATCCCTGTAAGACTGGGAAATACGCTGTATATGTGCGGCGATTATTTTCAATTCATCCAACAGAATTTTGGCTGCCGCCCCATGTGTCTCTGCCGGTATCCATTCCGGGTATTCCCTGTATTGCTCCCCTTTGGGGATGTTTTGATGCCAGCTGGTCACAAGATATCCATTCTGATCGGGATCCTTGTGGAACATCCAGTATCTATTATCCGGGATTGGCGTGTCCCCGATTTTTTTCAGCCAAAAAGAGACAGATGGTTCTGATTCCCGAAACACAAGATCAGACGGTTCGGCGCTCTCTGCAACATCGCACAGGTTCTGCCAATGCGTGTGCCTTTTTTGATTAATTCCCTGAAAAGAACTGTTTTTTCTGACCCCGGTATCATAATATTTGTACAACGCCGAATCCGGATTTCCCGCTGAATCAGCATGCTCTTTGAATCGCTGAAAGACAAGTTGCTTTGCCTCGTGATGAAATACGGGTTGCGAAAAATCATCTATCGTTTTTCTGCTAAACCTTTTTTTTATCCAAAAGTCCATCTCGGACCCAACCAGAAAGGAGTGCCTGCTACCGCTTGGTTCTCGGGGATCGTAAATAACCGAGTAGCTCACGATGGGGTAGCTGGGGGCCCGAATGCTTAGGATGTCTGTGGCCTCAAACACCACCCGTATGGCTGACCCGCCAGTATGGTCTGTCGGGATCAATCTTGTTGCAAAACGGATATCGGCCGGCCCGGCAGTTTCGATGGCCTGCCTGAAACGCTGCCATTCCAGGTAAAGTTCTTTTTGGGTGTCATCCATTGACGCTGCTGTTTTTTCAGGCTGCTTTTTTAAAACATCATTTCGGGCGGTTTGTCCGCGGTTCGGTTTTTTTATGATTTGATTAACAGATCCTAATTCAAATCCGTTTTTTACGAAGTCTGGCGGGTTCGCATATATCCCAAACGGGTCGTGATGCAGAATATTGCCACACTTGACACAGAATTGGTGACTGGTGTTATTGTGATATTCGCAGATGTGACATAAAACGGTCAATTTTGAGCCGCACTTACCACAATACTGCATATCATCCGTGCATTGGAATTCGCATTTAGGGCATTGCATGGGACATTCCTTTTTCAATATCATTTCAAATCATTGAAACATCATATATCTATTCCTGTCCAGCAAAGACGCATCTATATAAAAAAGCCTCTTCAAGTCTATTAGCAAAATCGCCGGCGAAATTCAAACAACAGCTTTTTGGGACCCGATATTTCATGAAATGATTTTATGTTAAAAAGTTGTGGATATAAATCCTGTTCCCTGATGATTTTGTTAACTGCAACTGCTTGTTTACCAATTCGATACCATTAAACCCGAAGCTGCTTTCACCCAGCAGGAAGCGCCGTTTTATGGCCTTAAGCCCCCCGTACAATTGTTTTAAAGGCATGCGAGCAGATATCACACAGCCTGCCACCTGCACTGCCATGCGTTAATCAAAGGTCTTTTCTTGACAAGGCAAATAGATGATCTGTAGAATATTGGAAAGTCTGTCAATTTTTATGGGTATCTCTAATAATTAAATTTTGTTTTGAGTTCAAGGCGCAGGAAATCGGAACAAAAGACAATTATTAGAGGTGGCCTTATATCATGGAGTGTGATGCAACCGCCCGCCAGGAAGGTTAAAACCGCATCATAAGCAAAAAATGAGTATACAAAGTCTGACAATTAGAAACGCATTTCCCGAGGACCACCAGCAGATAATCGACGTGATTCCGAACTGGCTGGGAGACAAAACTCTGCGGGCGTCCGTGTCCAAGCTTTTTCTGATCCACTTCAATGGTACCTGTTTTGTAGCTGAAAAAAACAGCCGGCTTGCCGGGTTTCTCATCGGTTTTTTATCCCAGACCCAGCCGGATGAGGCCTATATTCATTTTGTGGGTGTGGATCCGGGCAGCCGCATGAAGGGAACGGCCCGGATGTTGTACCGGGATTTTTACAATGTCTGCCGCAATAATTCGCGGACAATTGTCCGGTCCAGTATCGCTTTGGAGAACAAGGCTTCAATTGATTTCCATTTTAAGATGGGCTTTGAAATGGAACCAGGGGAAAGGGAAATTGACGGTATTCAGGTGACCGAAAACTACCTGTACGAAAAAGATCGGTTGGTTCTGTTTAAAAAGGAGCTGACACCGGCTTAACCATCCTTCCTTTTTATGTTTTTAATATTTCCAACCTCACCTGTGAAATCCGGTGCATGTTGATGGTTGATATAAACGGGACTTCTGATTAATGATTCGCCAGGACATCAATTTCTTGAATTAAATAATCATTAAAAAAAACCTCAGACCATAGACTTAACTCATCTTTTTGCCCTGAAGTTTTTAAAAACGGTTCTACATCATTTTTTGCCAGGGAAAAATCAATCTCACTGATTTTTTTGGATAGCAGTTTAACAAGTTTTTCTTGGGTCAACACCTCTGATAAATCAACATGGCCAGTTTGTACCATTTTATTTTTTAGATAGTGTAAATCACATGGGATATTATTCTTCACAAACCAGATTAAATCATACCAGTCCCGTCCTTTAATATTGTTTCTTTTTGTCCGACATAGCAAAGCATGCATTTTGCCTGCAAACAAACTGGGCAGCGTCATTGTTTTAATGGTAAACGGAATGGGATGGAGGTGGTATTTGATATCACTGGTAAAACCGGTTGCCGGTTCCTGATCAATTTCCAGTTTTATTTTCATCAGAGCATTTTTATGGGTCGCCAAATTAGAATCAATTTTTAATAAGTGGACCAATGTATTTGCTTTGATGAAAGCTGAGTCAATGACACTTGTTTTCTTCTTGTCTTTTTCTTTTGCAGTGACTTCAAAACCCCATAGTTCTAATTCTGATTTTACCGCGCCAAGATATTTTTTCATATCGAAAGTTGTTTCCGGCTGAATTAAGGAAAAATCCAAATCCTCAGAGAAGCGGTCCAGCTTGTGCAGAATTCGCAATGCACTGCCACCGTAAAAAACGGCCTTTTCATAGAATTTTGACCGCCATAATCCAAGTAATACGATTTCCTGTATGATCTCTTTGAGTGCATTCTCATGATCGTGAACCGTTTGCAATGTATATCTATCTAACATTTGTTCAATTTTTTGATCAAACATGATTTTCCTTTATGCAATTGAACAGCAGTTTTACACTTTGCCGTCGATACCCGGTTTGGATCTCTTCTAATAACGATAGATCAAGGCTATTGTTAACATTAAAATCCAATCTCATTAATTCTATGAATTCCTTCATTTCCCTTTCCGTTGAAATATGGGTTTGTGCTGCTGCTAAATCACAAAGCGCTTTCTCGGGTGAAGCCATCAGGATTTTTTTTTGATCTCCGGTATCTTCAAACTGAATACCAATGCTGAACACCTTTTGAGGGCAATAGAGATAAGAAAAGCTGCCAACCGGAGTTTCAAACTGCTTCTTTCTTTTCGTTGTCATGCTGATAATGAGTTCAACCCGTTCCGGTATCATGTTCCAAAATGCTAAAGCGGTTTGACCTGTGATGTAGGAAGGCCCGTAGATAAGGTTCGCCAGAACAAACTTGTTATAGGGTTTGTTGTACTCCCTGCCCAGCACATAAAGGCCTTTTTTAACCCTTACAATATCCTTGCTTTTAATGAGCCCTCTGATCTTGTCTCTTGGCTTTTTATAATCGCTTAAGGCGTGCAACAATAAATTGTAATCAAATTCCGCAGGAAGCTGGATTAGCGTTTTCATGATATTTCACCCAATATGTCTAATAAATTGGACTTACTGGTTAAATTTAAGCAATGTGTTGAAAGTTGTCAAGGAAATTTTAGCGTTTCGTCCGGCTCATTTGGCTGGTTTGAAATTTTCGGGTCAGGCCATCCTCCCTTTTTATGTTTTTAACATTTTCAAATCACAGCCATGGCCTGTGCACATCCTGAATGTAGATATCAATACCTAAAAAGTAGGACCCTTATGCCATCCATAATTATTTTGGGTTGATATAGCTGTCTATGAGGATAATCATCTCTTCCATCATCTCTTCTTGAGTGATATTTTCAGGGGTGTTCAAAGCGTACCAGTGGGAGAGGGATTCAATAAGCTGTACCACCAACAGACATGCCGTTGCCCTGTTTTTTAAAGGACGGCAGCCGGATGATAGCAATATTTTTTCCAGGCGGCGGGCAGTTTTTCTTTCATAATCAAAAAGCGCCTGTTTCAGATCTGCCGGGAGCGGCGCCTCATTGAAAATTGCCTGGTGCAGCCGGGGCGCAACCATATGGATATCAATCATTTTACCAACGATCCTGTGGATCATCTCAGCAATTGTAATATCTTTTTTTTCAGCCTGCGCCAGGAGATCATCAACCATACATCCCACATCAGACAGATGCTGCTGTGCAAGGCAGACCACAATGGCATCCTTATTGGGAAAGTACTGGTACAAGGAGCCAATGGAGACACCGGCTTTTTGGGCAATATGGTTTGTGGTGGCAGCGGCATATCCTTTTTGTGAAAAAATGTGAGCAGCGCCTTCAAGGATACAGGCCACGGTATGCTTTGATCTTTGCTGAGCAGCGTGTTTTC
>CAZLTD010000151.1:0-11452 GCA_964562385.1 uncultured Desulfobacula sp. | reverse complement strand
TGTTTCCACCTAAGAAATCCAGTCCCGTGGTCTAAGATTGGGGGTAGGCGCACAGGCCCGGAAATTTCATAATGATACAAGCTGATTTTATAAGACATCCGGGTTAGGAATCGTTGCAAAATAACTTGATCTAAATTGTTTCCAAAATCCCTCAAAAGACTCGCAGCTTACGGGTTTTTAAAAACAAAAGTTCAGGTAGGGCAATGCACAGATTTGCCCCTAAGTGATTTTGGAACCGATCCTTAGTTGTTTTGTATCAGCTGCCCGGTCAAATAGGTGGTGATAATCGTCATGCATTCAAGATCAAGAAAGCTTTCGGCATTGTCATGAAACAGAAAAACAGCACTTGCCGGCAAAGAATCTTCGGCATCATTAAAATATAGAATTATCGGGATCCTGTGCAACGCCCTGAACCGAAAACCGATATCATATCCTGACCTGTCTATGACACTGCCGCCAAGCCGGCGGCATTTTTGTTTTAAAAGGGAGATCTTTCCGGCAAAGCTTGATTCTATAATTTGGGCTGTATTGGATGTAAATCGTGAGAAAAGAGGTCCGGCATTATTGAACTCCCGGAAGCTGACCAGGCGGTTTTGGCTTTTCACAACGTGATCAGGACACTTTAACAGATAGTTACAGAATACAAATTTAAGGGCGTCGGTGATATTTTGCCCTGAAGCATCTTCAAAATCCGGGGATACCATATGGATCCGGCGGTTGAAAAAATCAAAAACCATATCATCCCCACGCTTTTGCAGTCCTAAAATACCGGCCTTTTCAACCGGATCAATTGTGGCAAGTTCCCGGATGCAGGAAGCTAATTTTTTTTTGAATATCTTGGCATCTTCCATGGCATTATTATTTGCTTTTTAATTGGTCAAGTTTTTCAAGCAGTTGATCATACTCGTCTTCGAGATCTAAAAGGTCCATCATCACCGGCGGTTTGGTGGAGTGGGCCGGCAGCCTGCCCTTTGTCTCTTTGATCATTTCATCCAACTGCGACAGGCGTTCCTTTATTTTGGCAATCTGTGAATCCATATCTATTCTCCTTTACCTATCCAATACTCATTCTTATATAGCACTATAGCCTGAATTATTTTTTTGTGAATTGATTCATATCAAGAACCGGATCTTTTTGTAAGGATCACTTTATGTAAACGACTCTTTAATATTAGTCTTGAATAGTGTAATCTTGTCGGATAAATTTTCTGACTCAAATAAAAATGCAAGGAGTACATATGGAAACCTATTACAATCCTGAAGATTTGGCAAAATTCGGAGAAATAGGAAAAGATGCCCCAGAGATGGCCAAAAAATTCTTTGAGTATTACGGATCTGTCTTTGCCGAAGGCGATCTGTCAGAAAGGGAAAAATCTTTGATTGCCCTGGCTGTGGCCCATACCATCCAGTGCCCCTATTGCATTGATGCCTACACAAAAGCATGTCTGGAAAAAGGATCCAATCTGTCCGAGATGACCGAAGCACTCCATGTTGCGACCGCCATCAGAGGGGGCGCTGCCATGGTGCACGGTGTTCAAATGAGAAATATAGCTGAAAAAATATCCATGTAAGAGATTCCATCGAATGACTGACTTAATACCTTCTTTTTCAGATACACTAAAAGATCAAAAACTTGATCTTAAGCGCGCACCGCTTGAGATTCTGCAAATCAATACCGGCCTTTTGTGCAATCAGGCCTGCAAGCACTGCCATTTAAACGCAGGGCCGGATAGAACACAGGTCATGGATAAGACCACCATGGATTACATTCATGATTTTCAGAAACAATGCCGGTTAAAAGTGGTCGATATCACCGGCGGCGCCCCGGAACTGAATCCAAATCTTGACCACCTGATTAAAATCATGTCCGGCATAACGGAAACGGTGATGCTTCGCTCCAATTTAAGTGCTTTATATGATCGCGATGATGATATGCTCTTGAGTATCCTAAAAAAAGAGAAGGTCACCATTGTCTCCTCATTTCCTGCTTTAAACCCCTCCCAGACCGATTCCCAACGCGGAAAAGGTATATTTGATAAAAGCATCAAAATGCTGTCGCAGCTAAACCAGATAGGATACGGACAGCCGGGTACGGGACTGGAGCTGAATCTGGTTGCCAATCCTGCCGGCGCATTTTTGCCCTCCTGTCAGGAGGCGACCCAGAAAAGGTATCGCCAGGTGCTTAAAGACAAATGGGACATCGTGTTCAACAACGCTTTCACCTTTGCCAATATGCCGCTGGGAAGGTTCAAGGAGTGGCTCGTCCGGTCCGGCAATTTTGATCAATACATGAACCAGCTGTACGGCAACTTTAATGCCTGTACCATTGACGGATTGATGTGCAGAAATCTGATATCCGTATCCTGGGACGGACTTTTGTACGACTGTGATTTTAATCTTGCAGCAGAACTGCCAAAGGGAAATGTAAAAACACATATTTCGCAAGTATCATCCTGCGCATTTGAATTTGACGAAATTGAGGTGGCAGACCATTGCTATGCCTGTACTGCCGGCAGTGGGTTCACCTGAGGCGGCACTATAACCTCTTGAGATCAAGAGGAAATCCCTGTAAACTTTGTCGTGTTTAAATTTTCATTGACAAGCACAAGCTCAGCTTATAAGAAACTGTTGGATCACAATCATTCAGAATTGTAATAAAATTTAGAGGGAGACACATGAAATTTTTTAAAATGCGCCTTGTATTTTTCTATACATTGGTATCCACTACTCTTTTGGCCGTCTCTTCAGCGGCTTTTGCACAGGACGGGGGGGCCTCCTCCGCAAGCTCAGCACTTATTTTCATCGTTGGGCTGGTTCTGGGTTCTGCTATTTTTTTTATCATCAGCAAATTAAACAATAAAAAAATCGTACAGCTTTCAAATCATATCGCGTCTCTTAATTCGGGCCAAAAAAAGCTGACCCAGGTATCCGGAATACCCAGTGGTGGCGATGTCGGCCATTTGGCTGAACAGGTAGATCTTTTTGCAAATACCATGAACGATAAAATGAAAAATTTTCAGGGTCATGCCAGCACCATTCTATGTTCAGCCACCAACATGCAGTCTCTGGCCACACAGATCCTTGAAAAATGTGAAACCACCAAAGGCAACACTAACAGTCTGTCTTCAGAAAGCGGACAGGTTGGCGATAATATGAATGCCGTATCGGCGGCGGTTAATCAGGCCAATTCAAATATTGACCTTGTAGCCGCAGCATCCGAAGAGATGCACTCCACCATATCGGAAATCGCTAAAAACATGGAAGAGGCCCGCGGGATTACCCAGGAAGCAGTCTCTATATCCGGTACCGTCACCAAGAGCATGGACGACCTGGGCTCAGCCGCCAAACAGATTACCAATATTACAGATACAATCTCGGAAATTTCGGAACAGACCAATCTTCTGGCACTCAATGCTACCATTGAGTCTGCAAGGGCGGGTGAAGCCGGCAAGGGGTTTGCCGTAGTTGCCGGGGAAATAAAAAGTCTGGCTGAGCAGACCAGCGGTGCCACATTAAAGATCAAAGAGATGGTCACCGGCATCACCTCTTTGACAGAAACATCCGGCCAGCATATCCGCAGCATCACCGGTATCATTGAAAACATGGATCAAACCGTCAACTCCATTGCCACAGCGTTGGAGCAGCAGTCAGCCGCGACCCAGGAAATATCACAAAACACTCACGAAGCCTCCCGGGGAATCAGTGATATCCACGCCAGCATGACCGACACCTCCAATGAGGTTAATGAGATGGGCGGACATATCGATGGGATCTGCACCGATGCTGAAGGCATCAGCTTCAGCATATTTGAATCCAGAATCAATGCAGATGAAACCAAATCCATATCCGATCTTCTGCTGGCCTCAACTGCAGAATGGCAGGCAGATGATGCAAAATTTGATATCGGCAATGTAAAGCTTGCCCATATGGGATGGCGGACCACACTTGAAGCTGTGCTGGCAGGTCATAAACAGATGGAGCCCGAAGAAGTTGTAAAGCACACGGACTGCGCCTTTGGTAAATGGTATTTCAATGACGGGAAAATATTTGCTTCCTTTGATCTGTATGATGAAATCGGTGTTTATCATGAACAGGTTCACAACCAGGCCATGGAAGTGATAAGAAAACACAATGCCGATGACACTGCCGGCGCAAAGATAGAGATGGATAATTTTCTACAGGCCAAAGACAATATGTTTGAGGCTCTTGACCGCCTATACCTTTTGTAGAACAGACCGGTTATAGCTTAGACAGGTTAGAAGACCGGATTTACTATCTGCCTATTTAAACCTTAAAAGCGTCTTTATTGTTGAGAAACAGTAAAGACGCTTTTTCTTTGTTTAAAAACAGGGTATATTCAAATCTTTGAGTACGCTCTGGCGTGCTTACTATAACTTGACCGACATCTATAGGAGAAGAGCATGCAGCCGATTCATATTATCGGACATGGCGGGACCGGAAAAACCACCCTGATCGTGGACCTGATTGCCGAGTTGACCCAAAGGGGTATCCGGGTGGGAACCCTGAAACACAGCACCCATGTTCATGAGCTGGATAAACCGGGGAAAGATACCTATCTTCACAGAAAGGCCGGGGCTTCTCCTGTGACCATGATGACCAAAGAACTTTGTGCCGTATACCTGCCAAGAACCGAACAGACGACCCCGCAAAAGCTTCTTGAAACCTACTACACAGATGTGGATCTTGTGTTAATCGAAGGATGGATCAGCGGCCCATATCCCAAAGTTGAATTTTACAGAAAAAAAATTGAACGTCAGCCGCTTTTCAAAACCATCGACAATGTGCGGGCACTTGTTTGCGACGTTTTTACAGACAGATGCGATATCCCAATACTGCCGAGAGATAATGTGGCAGCTATTGCAGATTTTATCCTCAGCCTGACGAAACCATAGGTAGTCTTGGCCTTATAATTTTCGGTATAATACCAATCATTTTAACCTCATAAAATCATTGCATTATCTGTCCTGATATGGCATAACCTGCCTTTTTAAAACCAGAAGAAAACTATCAATCATGATTCAATTTACAATCGGCCAGAGGTGGGTCAGCACCACGGAACCGGAACTGGGTTTAGGTGTTCTGATGCATGCCGACCGCCGTACCCTTCAAATTTGTTTTGACGCAAGCCATTGCACCCGTCAATATTCCATTGCTGCGGCCCCGGTGAAACGGATCTGTTTTGGCGATGGCGACACGGTTCGGTTAAAAGATGGGTCCAGTACCACTATATCCTCGGCAAAAGAGGTCGACGGCCTGCTCTATTATACGGATGAGAACAAAAATACCTTTTGTGAAACAAAGCTTTCCGACTCCCTGTTGATTTCCCTTCCCCAGGAACGTCTTTTGGCCGGGTTCAGCGATCCTGTGGCCCTGTTCAATTTAAGATATGAGATACTTGCGGCCAAAGCCGCCTATGACGCCTCCCCGGCAAAGGGGTTTATGGGGGGACAGATTGAACTTTTACCCCACCAGTTTTATATTGCCGATACCGTTACCCAGCGGTTTATCCCGCGGGTGCTTCTATCTGATGAGACAGGTCTTGGCAAAACCATTGAAGCCTGCCTGATCCTTCACAAGCTTCTGGTGTCCCATAAAATCACACGTGTCCTGATTGTTGTACCGCCGGCCCTGCTGCATCAGTGGTTTATAGAGTTGTACCGCAAATTCAACCTCTCCTTCATGATTTTTTCAGAAGATTACTGCGCCGAGCTGGAACAATCCCAGGGGGATATAAATCCTTTTTCACAGCACCAGCTGGGTCTGATCAGCATGGACCAGCTACGGCACGAAACACGTGGAGGCCAGGTTTTATCAGCCGGCTGGGATATGCTGGTTGTTGACGAAGCCCACCACATCACAGACCACCAGAATATTTACCAGCAGATAAAACGGTTATCATCCGTGATCCAGGGGCTGATGCTGTTAACCGCCACACCGGAACAGATGGGGTTAAAAAATCATTTCAAACATCTGCAATTGATTGATCCGGACAGGTATTTTGATTTCAAGATTTTTAAACAAGAAAACAGGCAGTTTGAACAGACCGCAAAGATCATAAAAACCAAAGATACTGCAGACCCCGCTGTTGCCCACCTGCTGGACACCTTTGGCCCCGGCAGGGTGATCTTTAAAAATAAAAGATCAGTGGTCAAAGGATTCCCCGGCCGGGTCTGTCGTCTGCTCCCCTTGAAGTCTGAGATAAAGCGTCGTCAACATGCAGGCAACCAGATCTTAAACACAGAAGGCCCGGATACTCATTCACTTTCAGATGATCCGAGGATTCACTGTCTGGCAGATTTCATCCAACAGACAGACAAAATTCTGGTTATCACCCGGACCCGGCAAAATGCTTTTGCCATTGAAAAAGCCCTGGCACAGCACACCCAGGCCCCTGTTGTCCGGTTTGACGAAAGCATGACGCTGATGCAGCGGGACCGGCATGCTGCCTTTTTTGCCCAGCCCGATGGGGCAAGGGTATTGATCTGTTCTGAAATCGGCAGTGAAGGCCGCAATTTCCAGTTTGTAAATCACCTGTTCCTGTTTGATCTGCCCACAAACCCGGAACTTTTAGAGCAGCGCATCGGCCGCCTGGACCGGATCGGCCAGAAAAAAGAGATTCACATCCTGATCCCCTATCTTGAAAACAGCGCCGATGAAATCCTGGCCCGCTGGTATATGGACGGTCTGGCAATCTTTAAGCATCATGTAGAAGGTACAAGCTTTATTTTCGATACTTTCAAAGACCGGTTAACAGCCTTGATACAGGACACCGTAAAAAAGGACCGGATTGACCATAACGCCCTTGATGCACTTATCCTTGACACAAAAAGACAATGCCAGACCATTAAAGCGAAAATGGATAAAGGCCGTAACCTCTTATTGGAACTCAACTCCTTTAAACCGGATGCGGCAAAAAAAATCATTGATCAGCTTGACCAAACCGATAACGACTACACCCTTGAAGATACCCTGACAAGGGTCTGGGACCATTATGGATTGGAAACAGATCAATTTAGCACTGCTGCTTTTAAACTGAAAATCGACACGCTCACAGACCCCGGGTTTCCCCTGCCCGTGCAGATGCCGTCTGCCATGACCTTTAAAAGATCCTTTGCCGTATTACGCGATGAGCTTGATTTCATTACCTGGGATCATGATTTTGTCCACCAGACCCTTGAATATTTTATTACAAACGATACTGGCACCTGCGCCACGGCACTGCTACCCGGCCAGGCAACACAAGGCCTGATGCTGGAAGCTATCTTCACTCTTGAATGTGTGGCTCCGCTTGAGCTGAACATGGGGCAATACCTTGATTTTACCCCCATTCGCATCCTGGTTGATCACCAGGGGGATCCGGTTAAAACCCCGGAGCATTTTCACGCGTTTTCCAATCGGCTTGAACCGGACAAGCCAGCCTGGTTTAAAGATATGGACCAGGTGTGCGGGCAGATCATCCCTGCAATGATCCGGGCTGCAAATCAGATTGCCAAAGCGCAGTCAAAAAAGACGATAAAAAACTCCCGGGCCCGGATCAAAAAAGTGATTGGTCATGAAATTGAACGGCTGATCACCTTAAAAGAAATCAATCCTGCCATACATGAAGCCGAGATCCAAAGTGCCCGATCCCATATGGACGAACGGTTAATGCATGTTTCAAACACCCGGCCCAAACTGGATTCGGTTCGCCTGATCCGGGTGATGCCCTGACCCTGTTGCGATTGAACAATTATTTATAGTGGCGTGCGTAAAAAAATCATTCCAATGCCCGACCAGGAATGATTTTTTCCATAAAAGTGATTAAAATGGAACCAAAATTTAACATGCATCACATGGTTCGTTGGTTGGTGTAGGGGCGCCCCTTGTGGGCGTCCGCGTTAATCTCATACGGATGGTTTTAATTGGTATGGAAAATAGAATAAGACAATTCGATGTTACAATACCCCGGATGGGCACAAGGCCCACCCCTACACCAACATATCGCAACATCCGGGTTGTTCCTGAGAATGAATTCATTCATCAGGGTTGTCAGAAACTGCCGCATCTGATATCCACTTGAACGAGCCCTTAATTCAACTAACCGGACAATTTAATACTTACTGACAGTGGACACCACAAAACCGCATAGAATATCCGTTAAAAACCTGATTGACATCTGCTTGAAGCAGGGCGATCTCTCTTCGGGGTATGTAAGCCGGTCGCGTGCCCTTGACGGCATCCGGGAACACACCCGCCAGCAGGGGATGAGACCCGATAACTATCAAAAAGAAGTCCCGGTTTCCATCACCATTGAAAAGCCCTTCATCACCCTTGAAATTTTCGGCCGTATAGACGGGGTCCTGGAATCTGACAAAGAGACAATGATCGAGGAAATTAAAACCTGTCTGGTCCCGGCCGGTGAAAAGGCCCAAAACCCCTCCCCCATGCACCTTGCCCAATTAAAATGTTATGGTCATATGCTTGTGCAACAAAAGGATCTGGACAGCGTTATTCTTCAATTGACCTATGTCAGGATCGGGTCTCAAACAACAGCTGAAGTAAAAAAAACTACTCTGCCAAAGAACTGGCCCTGTTTTTCAATAATCTTGCGAGCCGATATCTTAAAACACTTGAAGATCAGTCGGCTTGGCAAAAGGTGCGGAACCGTTCTATTGATCACTTAAAATTTGCTTATCCTGCATTCAGAAAAGGACAAAGAGATCTTTGCGAAAGTGTTTACAGGGTTATTAAGAATCAAAGAATATTGTTTGCCAGGGCTCCGACCGGGGTCGGCAAAACCATTGCCGCACTTTACCCTGCCATAAAATCTTTAGGCCTGGGCCAGATTCAAAAAATATTTTATCTCACCGCAAAAACGGTTGGCCTCACGGTGGCCTTAAAAGCGCTGGAAGACATGCGGAAAAACGGGCTTAAAATTAAATCCGTGGTGATCACTGCCAAACAAAAAATTTGTCTTGTGTCTGATGATACCTGTGATATGGACACCTGCCCCTATGCTTCTGATTACTACGGCAAACTGTCCCAGGCCATGGCCCATATCAGCCGGGTGGATGCATTTGACCGGGAATCCATTGAAAACCTGGCCCAAACCTTTGAATTATGCCCCTTTGAACTCTCTTTGGATATCTCATTGATCTGTGATGTCATTGTCTGCGATCTCAACTATTGTTTTGATCCGCGGGTTTACCTCAAGCGCTATTTTGACCATGGCCGTCCCAATGCCACATTTTTAATTGACGAAGCCCATAACCTGACCGACCGGCTTCGCTCCATGTACTCGGCCGATCTTTATAAATCAGACGTATTGTCAACACAGCGGGCACTCCGGGATATTGCCCCGGATATCGCAGCCGGCCTTGTGGCCGTGAACAAAGAGATGCTCAAACTGCGCCGTGAGTGTGCGGATGCCGACAGGCAGTTTATCACTTTTGACGCACTACCCGAAGAGTTGATGAGAAAAACCCGCGCCTTTGCAGGGCTTGCCGACCTGTGGCTCGACAGGAACCGGGAGGATTCCCCAGTCCGGTCACAGCTTTTGGATTTCTATTTTAAGACCAACATTTTTCTGGTCATATCAGGTTTTTTTAATGACAACTACAATTTCATGATTGAAAGATCCGGGCAGCACGATCTTATTGCCAGAATTTTCTGCATGGACCCCTCTCCTATTTTTTCAGACCTGATTGAACGCTGCAGGTCCGGCATCTTTTTTTCCGCAACACTCTCTCCCATGGATTACTATCAGCAGATGCTGTTTGCCGACAAAATTGAACCTTTTTCCATTGTCCTGCCCTCCCCGTTCCCCCAAAAAAATTTAGGCCTCTTTCTGCACAAAGGGATCCATACCATCTACAGGAAAAGAGACCGTTACTATCAAGAAATCGCGGACCTGATACAGCAGACCGTTAAATTGAAAAAGGGAAACTATATGGTCTATTTTCCTTCTTATGCCTTTATGCATGCTGTTGTGGATCTGCTTAACGAAGACGACTTTCAAGGCGATTTCCAGATCCAGCAACCCTATATGACCGAGGATGAACGGCAAAATTTCCTGGACGCTTTTTTACCTGACAGTACTATCACCGGATTTGCCGTCATGGGGGGCATTTTCGGTGAAGGTATTGATCTGACAGGAGAAAGACTCATCGGTGCGATCATTATCAGTGCCGGCGTCCCCCAGGTCTGCCCGGAGCAGGAACTGATCCGGACCTATTTTGACGATGCCGACGGGAACGGCTTTTTTAAATCCTACCAGATGCCGGGGTTTAACCGGGTCATGCAGGCCGCCGGCCGTGTTATCCGGACCGATACCGACAGAGGCGTCGTTATCCTGGTGGATGAACGGTTTAACCGGAGCGACTACCGGTGTTTGTTCCCGCCGGAATGGCAGGATGTAAAAACGGTTTCCAGTACTTCACAACTGGCTGAGGGGATAAGCCGGTTCTGGCAGCAAATCACGTAAGAATCAAAAAAAATCCTTCTTATTCGGCATGTATTCATAGCTTTTAAGTTTGGTAAGAATCCACATGATTTAAGGCCAGACTGAGTTTGAACTTCATAGATAAAGTGCTCAGTATTTATCACCTGAAATTTCCGAGCACTTATACCATAAGTGTTTGGTTCAATTTACTGATTATTTTTAGATCATTGCTTTTTTTTATTAATTTGTTTACCATGAATTTTATCATCAAAGAAAGCAAATTGAATGATATCTCTCTTCCTGGCTTAGTGACAAATATATTCTTGACGAATTAAAATCAATCTTAAGGCTTTTTTTTGTTTTTCTGAATTTTGTGAACGAATTGATTGAACCTAAAAAAACAATTTCATTGTATTTAAAATGTAATACCACATCAATCCAATGATAGTAGTATTAAAAAAATCGGATCAAAGGGAGGTAATAAATGAAAACTATCATTTCATTTTTTTTTATCCTTTTTCTTGTTTTTACCAGCCAATCAACAAGCGCATCTGAGCCAATAAAAATTGGGGTGATAGCAGCGAAATCTGGAGCTGCTGCTAATAATCATAGACGTATATTCCTGTCTGCACGACTGGCTGTGGAACAAATCAACTTAAAAGGAGGCGTATTAGGAAAACAAATAGAACTGATCGAATTAGATAATAAGACTACCTCCTTAGGTTCCAAAATAACAGCTCAAAAGGCTGTATCTGAAAATGTTACTGCTGTGATTGGCTGTGTTAGAAGTTCAAATTCATTAGCCGCAGGCCCTGTTTTGCAGAAAGCAAAAACGATCATGATTTCTCCAATCTCAACCAATCCCAAGGTTACATTAATAGGCGATTATGTTTTTAGAGTCTGCTTCCTGGATAGTCTACAGGGGCAAATCATGGCCAATTTCGCTATAAAAGAACTAAGATGTCAATCAGCGTCGAAAAATGACCCCCTGTCAGCGCCCAATTTTGACCC
>CAZLTD010000150.1:0-11605 GCA_964562385.1 uncultured Desulfobacula sp. | reverse complement strand
CTCCGATTATCCGGCCGGGCGGTCTATTACTGGTGGACTCAAAATATGTGACCATCGAAAAAAAGGTGGATGCCAAACATATCGCCCTTCCCATGTTTGAAACTGTGATGAAGGAGATAGGCAAACCCATTGTGTTCAATATCTGCATGCTGGGTTCCCTGCTGGGCATTTCCCAGCTGATTGCACCGGATTCCATTTTAAAGGTGCTTGAAACAACTATTCCCAAAGATTTCATGGAAATGAACAAAAAAGCCCTGGATCTTGGGATGTCCATGGGGGAGAAAAACCAATACTGAAGGATCGGCTCCCAAATTACTTAAGGGCAAAGCTGTGCATTGCCTTACGTGAACTTTTGTTTTTAAAATCCCTAGTCTTTTAAGGGGTTTTGAAAACAATTTAGATCAAGTTATTTTGGTACGATTCCTAATCCCTGACATTTCATGATATCACCCACGACCTCATGAAATGTCAGGGATAGCCCATTTTCCCCCAAAAACAACGCCTGCTGTAGTGCCCATCTACAGCAGGCGTTGTTTTTATAAGTTGTCAGTTCTCAGTTGGCAGTCATCAGTTCCCGGTTTCCTGCCCAGTCTTACTGTCCGGTCCTGTGGGTGGATTCACCGATGGGAAAATGTCTTCAACATTGGCACCTTTTATCTTCTTTAAACAATCGTTAAGCGCGCTTTGTTCATCTATGCCCGCGCCCTGGTGTTCCGGGTTGGCCACAATATTCACCAAGTTGGGCACGGCAATAAAATCGGCAGCCAGGTTGCCCTGTATTTTTTGATGCACATCAATATAAATCATTCTGCCATTTCTGATCAGATTGTACCGTGTCACCTTGGTCAATATATCTTTTACATGAAGATCCATGCGCTTCTCCTATTCTAATTTTTGATATCTGTTCATGTACAAAGAGAATATGGACCAATAAAGACCGGGTCAAGTGTTTTCACGGCCATTTTAAAAAATTATGGTGGAATGGGCTACTGCGGTTATGGTTTGCCCTGCATAAAGCTGAACTGAGAACAGATTCAATAACCACAAGATGTAGTGCACTTATTCAGTTCGAAAAACTGAGCACTAATATTAAGTGAGCACTTAAATCGGCCATTTTATGACCCAGCAGACACCCTGTTTCTGCTCTACACTGAAGGTGCCTTCCATTTGATCGGTGATTATTTCAGTAACAAGCTGCAATCCAAGGGTCTTTGTCTTTAAAGGGTCAACATCCATTGGCAATCCGCAGCCATTGTCGGCAATGGTCATTTTAAAATGAGTATCATTGTCATAAGTTGCCGAGATTCTAATTTCTATCTCAGCGTTCTCTGGCTTAGCATACTTTAATGAATTGGTAACTAGTTCGGCAACGATCAGGCCGCAGGGAACGGCATGATCAATTTTGAGATTGATATTCTTTGCATCTATTTTAATAGCCGCAGGTATTTTGCGTTGTGTGTACACATAAAGGAGATGGTCTACCAGGTTTTCAAGGTAGTCTTGAAACAGGATCTGGGAAAAGTTTTCTGTCCGATAGATGATTTCATGGACAACGGCCATGGATTGTACCCTTATTTCAGTTTCTCGAAATTCATTAATTACATTCGGATCACTGCTCTTATCCGCCTGAAGGCTCATCAGGCTGGCCACAACCTGCATGTTATTTTTCACCCGGTGGTGAATTTCCTTTAATAAAATCGTTATTTCATTTTCAGCCTGTTTTCGTTCTAATATTTCAGTTCTCAGTTTTTTATTTATTTCTTTGAGTTCAGCTGTCCGTTCCTGGATCTTCAAATCAAGTTCGTCATGTGCTTTTTTTATCTTGGTTCGCTGTTCTTCGAGAAGTTGGCAGTATTCGATGCTTTCTATGGCATTGGCGGTACTCCGCAGAATTATGGATAGAAGTTCATATGAGGCATCTGGAAGCGATTGGGTGATTTTAGGCAAAACACCTATAAACATACCTCTGACACGGGAATAGGTGCTGACCACATGAAGAAATAGCTGTCTTTTTTGATCCTTTGAATAGATAGTAACCCCACGCCGTTCTCGTATGGCCCATGCAATAAATCCTTTATCGATGAGAAATTCAATCTGCTTTTTTATATAGGGCTTCTTTTTTGCTGGGTGGCACAATGACAGCACCAGGTCGGAACTTTTTTGGTCAACAAGATAAAATGCAATTGTGCGAAAGGGGATTAGTTTACCTATCCGGGTCTCTGCCTCGCGAAAAAGTCTTTCAGAACTCACCTGGCTGTTGATTTCTTTCTGGAAATCACCCATTGAAAGGACCATTTCCAAAGCATTCTGGGTAAACCTTCTATTCTCTTCTAAATGTGAATTGCGAATAGCATCTATGGCGGAGTCGTTTTTCTGATTCATCTCATTAATTAATCCTGCTCAAAGAGTGAAAGAAATTTCAACTGGTGAAGCATTTGTTGGATCACGGATTCAAATATCTTTGGTGTCATATGGAGCCTGTTCCAAGCTGCACCGTCAAAAGAGTGGATGAAACTTTCCCCACTTGTCCCTAACCCCAGAGCGGTAACAATAATATCTGAGATATGTATAATTGTGGCTTTCATGGTATCCTGGGCTTTTGAGGGGGTATGATGGGCCGTGACATTATTCAACAAACCGATTGGCAGTTTCCATTTTTGGAGAAGGTATCCGGCAAGAGTAGTATGCAGCAATCCCGAATATTCATTTTCAATCCGATATAATGGTTCTTTCATTCCCATGGACAGTTGTAAAAATGTGTTTGACTGATCCGGAAAGTACTTGAACATCACAAGCCTTCCGATATCGTGCAGCAGCCCGGAAATAAACAATTGCTCTGTCTGGCTCAGGTTTTGATGCGCCCCCAGTATTCTTGAAAGGATACCGCAGGAAAAACTGTGGGTTAAAAAAGAAGGCATGTCCACTGTCGTTTTGGGGATATCCTTGAAGGTCTCCATGACTGAGATGCCCATCGCAAGATTTACAATTTCTTTTGTACCGATAAGCGTCACCGCCCACGGGATACTGTTAATTTTTTCCGGGAAATTATAGAAAGCGGAATTGACTATTTTCAATAACAGGGCTGACAGGCTGGGGCTTTTGTTAACCACCTTTGCGATGTCGTCTGCCCCGGAATACTGATTCGCAATGATCGAATTCAGCTCGGTGATGATAACCGGAGCTTCAGGAAGTTTGATTTGGGTTTTTTCGATTCTCAGATATGCCGTTTTTTTTAAGTCGCTTATCTTCTGATTGTCAAATGACGTTTTCTGCTTCTCCTTTATCTGCCATGCCGTTGATCTGTATTTTAAAGCAAGTCGGCAAATCTCTTTCAAGGCCGGATGTTTCCGGTTGACATGGCGGAAAACTTCCTGAATTTTTTTTTCTTTTTCCTCAATATTGTCTTCGCTATCATCGTTCATGATTTCTTTAGATTCGGCACCGACAATTTTTACTTCCGGGACACCCCATATTTTAAGGATTCTGATGTGTTTGGGTTTGATCTTTTCACCGGCGGATATTAAAAGCCGTGTATTGATATCTCTAACATCATCAGCCACAATCATCCCTTCTTTCATATGATCAACAGGTATCATTCCCATTTTGGATCCTATCTGATTCACTGCTCATACTGGCCACTTAATTATCCAGCAGGTCCCTGGCCCCGGCCCCAGCTGCCAGGAACCTTCCAGCTGATCCTCAATCAATCCTGTAACCAGTTTCAAGCCGAGAGTTTGAGTATTATCAATATGCGGCGGCATTCCGGAACCATTGTCCGCAATTATCATCGTAATCTGTTCATCAGCCTCATAGCAGACGTTTATCCGGATCTTCAGGTGATCATTGTCCGGAACAGCAAATTTCATGGTATTTGTGAGAAGCTCTGTCACAACCAGGCCACACGGAATAGCCTGATCTATTTTGAGAAGCACTTGATGCGCTTTGATATCAACATCGACTTCCCTGTTATCTAATAAAAATACAATAAAAAGATGATTAAGTAAACGATCAAGATACCACTGGAGGTTTATTAATGAAAGAGTCTCTGACTGATATAGGATCTCATGCACCAGGGCAATGGACTGCACCCTTGTCTGGGCATCTGTAAAATAGGATAATGCCTTTTTATCTATTATCTTTTCTGCCTGAAGATTCAACAGGCTGGACACCACCTGCATATTATTTTTAACCCTGTGATGAATTTCCCTTAACAGGGTTTCTTTCTCTTTCAAAGAAGCCTTAACCAGGTTTTCCGCATGCCTATGTTCAGTAATATCTTTCACAATGGCAATATGGAAATCAGGCGGGTCTCCGGCCGCCCACATAGGGGAAACCGTCAATTCAACCCAGACAATGGATCCGTTTTTATGCAGATAGCGTTTCTCCATTGAAAAGGAGCGGATGATGCCTTCCCGCAGTTGTTCCATATTCCTCATATCCGATGACAGATCATCAGGGTGTGTAATATCCTGAAACGTCATGGATAACATCTCTTCTCTTGTATACCCTACAATGTCACAGAATTTCCGGTTGATGCGGATGTATTGTCCTGAGTCAGATGCGTTAAGCGAAACCCCAACAGCAGCTTGTTCAAATATGGCCCGGAACCGTTCTTCACTCTCACGAAGGGATTCCTCTGTTCCAGCGGCTTGAATGACACGGGCCGCTGTCCCGGCGAGATGTTCAAGCATGGCATTCACTTCAGGATTAATCCTCGTCTTGCTGAACATGGCCAACACACCAATGATGGCACCGCCATCCGAAAGCAGCCGGTATCCGGCAAAGGAAACCAGCCCGAGCTTTTTCGCCCATTCATGATCATAAACTTGGGGATCGCTTGTGATATTATTGGTTAGAAAATTTTTTTCTTCTCCAGCCGCAATCGTCCCGATTTTGTAGTGCCCGAACGGTACCCTGCCATGGTCACCATTTATATGGGTATAGCGTCCTGAACTGGCACAAAGATGAAGGCAGTACTCAGGATGTCGGCATTGTATAGTGTCAGTATTTATTTCCGAATGAATGCATCCGGAATCACACAGATCCCCAGGCTTGACTGTCCAAATCCGGGCGAAATCCGCTTTGAATATGTTGACAACCGCATCTGTAATGAGCTTGATTTTGTCATTCAGACTGTCCGAACCGATCAGGTCTTCATTCAATTGGTTCAGACTTTCTGCTCTTTTAAGTGCCTTTTTTCGTTCGTTAACATCGACTACAAATGCCTGAACAGCCGGCTTCCGGTTATATTCGATCCGAGAACTGTAGACTTCCGCCCATCGGAGGCGTTTTGATTTGTCATGTATTCGGATCTCATATACTTCAGGTGCCTTTTTCCCTGAAATCCTGTTCTTCAAATTATCGAGAATCATGGTCCTGTCTTCCGGGTAAATCAAATTCATTAATTCCCGGGGACTGAAATTCAGCATCTCTTTTTGAGTATAGCCTGTAAGTACCTCCATTGGTTTGTTAACAAAATTCAGCCTTAACGGGTTGTTCTGGAGAATGACCACGCCCTGGGATGACTGCTCAACAAGGAGCCGATACCGCTCCTCGCTTTCCTTGAGATCTGTGTTATCTTGATATAGTTCGACCTCCAGCATTTGGGAATTCAGTTGTATCAATCCGATGACGTATAAAAGAACAAGCACGTTTATCATGAGCAGGGCCATACTGTTAAATCCGCCGGATGCTAAAAAGGTGTCAATATGATTCTGGGGCAGCATAAAAAAGATTCCTCGGAATAGGAAAAAGAAGGTGTTGGATATGAGTGTAGCAGCAAGCAGCTTGTTTTGCCTGATCGGATCATGTCGAATATCTTTGATAAGGGTTCTTGTACAGATAAAGAAATAAAACGCTGCGGCAAAAGAAATCAGGCAAATTCTGGTATTTACGCTGGGTTTGATATAAGTCAAAAATGGAAAAAGAATAAAAGAAGTTAGAATGAAAGAGGGGATATGGAGACGAAGATTCATCTTTTTTTGCGCAAATGATGTGAACCCCATATAGAACAACATCAGGGCGGAATAAATCAATGCGTTAGCCAGGATGATGGTTACAGCATCAGGCAGGAGATTGCGGAATCCGAGAAGGAAAAAACCCAGGCAGATGAAACTGATTCCTGTTGTCCAGGCGCCAAAACCCTTATAGATCTTGCGACTAAAAAAATAATAGATCATGCAAAGAGTTAAAACACAAACATTCACACCGATGAGTAACAAAATGGTTCGGGTGTCAATAATATGGGTCATAATTGTCCTTACCTCTTTAGAGGCTTTTTTCTGTTATTTCTCTTTAATATCGTTTCCATTAACAGCATGTTCAATTTTTTTAAAATTATTATGGTGTATATACTCTTTGTTTTGAGATTGAATCTCAGGCTAACTCAAAATCATCAATTCTCCAGCGTTTCAGCTTTTCAAAGGCATTCCCTACTGTCTTTTCAATCAGGTCCAGTGAAAATGGCCTGTCAAAAAATCGTCAAAGCCGGCATTCCTGAACTCAATAAGGCTGTACAGGCCTACAAACCCGGTGATAGTAAAAATCAAGTCCACATGGGTTTCCTTGCGCATTTTGTTACAGAGCTAAATGCCGCCCATGCACGGAAAATTGAGATCAAGCTGGATAACCAGAACACTTTTTTTAATATCTCCATTGCCTGTTCCGTATTCCCAACCAGCCCGAGTTCGTATATATACTGACCAAAATCGTTTTTCAGCATGTCCCGGATCATCCTCTCATTATCCACTATCAGTATCTTTTTCTCCATGATTCTCCTTCCCGGTTGCAGCGGAAGCGTTCTGGTTGTACTTGCCCTTCATGTCCTGATACCAGTCCTCGTGACCGTAAGTTTCATCCATACAGTCCGGGCACATGCTGTGACTGAATTGGGCCTTGGAGTGTTTCTGAATGTATGATTCGATCAGATTCCAGTATCCCTTATCATCCCTTATTTTTTTGCAGTTTGCACAGATCGGGATCAACCCGCTCAAGGTTTTGATATTATCCAAAGCGTCCTGGAGTTCAGAAATCTTGTTTTCAAGTTGGACTTCCAGCTTTTTTCTTTCTGTTATGTCCCGGTTACTGCCTCTTCTGCCGATACCAATTCCGCCGGGTCCGCAAACAGGCTGGCAGATGTGTTCGATCCATCTGATGTCTCCGTCTGAACGGACAATTCTGAATACTGAAAAACAATCTTCTTTAGAATCGGTTAGATGCCCTTTGAACATATTCCGGACGGTCTCTCTATCGTGGGGATGAATAATCTGATCGAAAAAATCCTCGTCTCTATAAAACTTATCACAGTGGTAGCCTGTCACCCGTTCACAGGAAGGTGAAACATAGCGATATTTACCGTTCGGTCCTATCCATGTTTCCCAGTCATAGGTATAATCTGCCACAGTCCTGTAGCGAAGTTCACTCTTTTTGAGCTGTTTCTCCATCTGTGCCTTGTACAGTGCAATTTCCAGACTGATTTTTAAATCTTCTATTCGGACAGGTTTTTTCAAATAGGCATAGGGTTCAGCCAGTTTTGCCTTTCTCAGGGTCGCACTATCAGAATAGGCTGTCAGGAAAATTACCGGAAGTCCCAGTTGGTCCTGAACAATAGAAGCAGCCTGAGTTCCGTCTGTTTCTCCTTTGAGCCGGATATCCATTAGGATCAGGTCCGGTTCTACTTTTTGAGCTGCTTCAAGAACATCCTCTCCATACCGGATCACAGTGGGTTCCACATTGTAACCCAGACTTTCCACCTTTTTTATTAAATCCATGCCCACGATGACTTCGTCTTCGACGATCATGATTTTTTTTTTGAACCATCTGTTTTCCTCCTGTTTCAATTAAGCAACTGGCCAGCGGATGATCCAGTGTGCCCCTTTATTTTCCTCTACCTGATAAGTGCCTTCCAGCTGTTCGGTTATCAATCCGGTTACGATTTTTAATCCCAACTTTTTATTATGGACCAGATCGAAATCTTCCGGCAATCCAGGTCCATTGTCGGTGATTTCCATCACAATATGTGTGTCTGCCTCAAAATTTACCCTGATGCGAATCTGCAGTAAGGAATCTGTTGTCATTCCATACTTCAATGAATTCGTAACCAGTTCCGTCACGATAAGTCCACAGGGGACAGCTTGTTCAATCGACATTTTGATGTCTCGGGCGTTGATCTCAATATCCACCGGCCTTGCCGGTGTTGCATAAATATGCATAATGTGATTTGTCATGGCATCAAGATACTTCTGGAGCCTGATCTGTGACAGATCCTCCGACTGGTATAGAATTTCATGAACAAATGCCATGGATTGGACCCTGACTTCGGTTTCCATAAGCGCCTCCAGAATTTTTCGATTGCTTATTGTACTGGATTGAAGGCTCAGGAGGCTGGACACCACCTGCATGTTATTCTTCACCCGGTGATGGATCTCTTTGAGCAAGGCTTCCTTTTCTTTTAAAGAGGCCTTGATTTTATTTTCCGCTTTTTTACGTTCCGTGATGTCAATCGAATATCCGATCATTCCCAATAGTTTCCCTTCCTTGTCCCGCAGGACCGACAGGGAAACCTGGCCGAAAAATTCTTCTTTATCCTTCCGGATAAGCCTTGCTTCAATTTCATGATTACCGTGATCTATGAGATGAGGGATGATTTCAGTCTCAAGAATGGTATGCATATCTTTAGGATAGAGAATTCTGATGTTCCTGCCAATAATTTCATCAGCAGCATAAAGAAATAACTTTTCCGATCCTCTGTTCCAGCTTGTAATAACCCCATCGGTATCAACAGCGATGACTGAATCGTGGATCTGGTTCATGATCTGGGCCTGCATCCGTTGCTGCGATTCAATTCTTTTATCTTCTGTAATATCTTCTGAAATACCTAAGAGATACTGTGGGTTACCGTCTTCATCATTGATGGGGATCTTTTTGGTATGAAGAATCCGGCTCCCTTGGGAGCGGGTCTGGATCGGTTCGTCGGGAATATCGAGAAGGACACCTTGGTCAAGGACCTTTCTGTCTTTCTGGATAAAAAAATCAGCTTGGTCCTGAGGAAAAAAATCATAATCATTTTTGCCGAGCATATCGTCCCTGGAAAATCCCAGCAGATCTTCCCCGGCCTTGTTAAAGCGGATAAATCTTAGATGTTGTGCATCCTTCACAAAGATCATGTTTGGAATATTTTCGATAATAGCATTCAGAAAGGCTTCGTTCTCCTGAATCTCTTTTTCCGCGTGTTTAAGTTCAGACATCTTTTTTTCCAGAAGCGCATTGGCCTCTAAAAATTCATGGGTTCGCTTATTTACTCGCTCTTCCAGTTCAAGATTAAGGGTTTCAAGTGATTTTTCAGCTGAGATGCGGTTTTTAATTTCTATATCCATGGATTTGAAAAGATAAGCAACCATAAAGTAAAAGGATAAAACGATCATTATCGTCAGGGTCAGGACAAGAATGCTTGAGGTAAAAATTGTTTTAATGATTTTTTTGTTCAGTGCTGCTGTGGTTTTTAACACGACATCATCAAGAAGACCCATCTTAAACAGCACCCCCTTTTGAGATTTATTTAATGCCGCCTTGTGACGTTTTAAATTTGCATAAGCGTCAAAGTATTTGTAAATGATCTGCCTGTAGGTTTTTAGTTGGGAGAGGATATCGACGCAGCTTTCGGCGATAATGGGGACAGAGACAGTGATGGTCTGGAGTCTTAAAATCAAATCATCAATAGATGTGACTATGGGGCTGGTGTTTTTGTCCGTATGATCAAAAAGATATTCAGGTTCAAGTTCCGCAAACAGCTTGCCTGTCTCCAGCAGCCCTTCCTGGTATCCGACCGATAATATCAGAAGCTGCTCAATAAATGTTGTATCCTCATCATTCAATGTTTTTTCAACCAAAAGATTACCGATGAATTTTTCAAGATCCTCCAGCATCTTGTGGATTGCCATATGGGTTTTCTTCCTGTCTTCAAAGACAATGTTCACTGCAATACACTGCCGGATGAACAATTTGAAATCTGTTGATAACTGCTCAAGACTTTCTTTTAGCTCTTTATTGCTCTCATCTTGAATTACGTCTCTGATAACATTGGTTAACCGGGTTCCTTCTGACTCTAAATATGGCTCTTTTCCAAGAAATGAGAGGCTTAGGATATCAATATCTGCAAATAATTTGACAAACTGGCGGCCCTGCGAGGAGTTGGCAAGAACGATTGCCATATTTTTCTGGGTGATATTTGTCAGCATACCCCTGACTGCTGAAAAAGAAAACAGGCTTACACAGATAATAAGAATGATGGCTGCGCACATTATCCAGAGCAGCGGTTTTTGACGGTGGGGAGTTAAAAATAAAGACTTCAAGAAAAAACCCCCTTAATTCCTGGTTTTCACAAGCTGTGCCCCTAACAGTGAAATCGGCTTGGGTTTGATGCCAAGTTCCTTCATAACTGTTACGTTGATCAGGCGTTTGCCTTCAAAATTTCGAGTGATAGGAATTGATGAAACAGGTTTTCCCCGCATGGCTGCAAGTAGTCCTGTCGCGGCACCACTTCCCTGTTCCTGCCCGGTTTTGACGACCGCACAGAATGCACCGGAAGTCACATGATACGTATTAGCTCCAACTACAGGTTTTCCAAAGATGCTGGTAATAAAAGAGATGATGTTTTTGTTATTGACAAGTTTTCCAGCCTGGTCTTGAATACCTTCAATACTGTCCACAAAAAAAGCATCACATTTTTTTAGGTTTCCATTCTTTTCAATATCATTCAACGTATTAACCAGTTCAAAAGCGGTAATTTTAACTATATATGTGTCAGCTTCCTGGGCTATCTGCTCTTTTAAGGCCCTACCTGAAGGACTGTCTTTGATGACGAACCCCATTTTTGTTATCTTCGGCATAAGCTGTTTCAACAAGGCAACAGATTCCCTGAAATGACCACGTTCAATGATTCCGGATACATTGGTTGCAGGAAAGCCATATTTTTTAGGATCCGCATTCACACCGCAGAACATCACCGGTGTTTTTACCAGATCCTTTAAATAGGGGACCACAAACATTTTTTGTGCATTGTCATCAGCCGTAATTACACCATCATACTGCTTTCCTTTGTAAAGGGCATATGCCTGTTCTGCTTTCTGCGATCCGCCGGCTAAGTTGATTTTTGTATCCATATAAAAGTAGTCGATATTACATGCGGCTGCGAGCACAGATTCAATGCCCTCCTTGATCTCACGACACCATGGATTCATTTCGGGCTTTTCATAGCTCATAACGACCAGCACATTGAGTTTATCTTCTTCAGCCTGACTGAAGGCGCCCGGAAGAGAGATTACCAGAACAGCTGCCAACAATACCTTTGTTAACGTTTTCATTTTATATTCCTTTCACAAAAGATGAGTAATTTATTTTTTCCAAAACAGTCACGCCTTAAAAGATGCAGGAAGAAAAACAAAGTAGATCCAGAGAGGATTAAAAATTGTACATAGGTTGTCATAATCTGAAATAGAAATCTGTAGTATTTTAATATACCAGGCATGTTATTATGGTATCAATGGAAAATGATTAAATAAATATTGTAAAAACGTGACAATAATGTGTATAAGAATATCACATTTAC
>CAZLTD010000149.1:0-11647 GCA_964562385.1 uncultured Desulfobacula sp. | reverse complement strand
AAACTTTTACCCTATCCGGAACGGCACATACTTTTTTCAATCGGAACGTTAATATGAGAACTGCTATAGATGTTTTTTAAGCGTACGAAATTCATGGGGTGTTTTTTCGTAAGATGAACCATCTTGTTACGAATTCACGCAACCGGAAAGGGAGCGCAGGGAAGACAAGCCTCTTCCCTGCCTTGCAAACTCTTCACGCAACTTTAGTTGGCGATTTCAAACTCAACACGGCGGTTATACTGCTTATTGGTATAGGAATCATTGGGCTCCAACGGCATCATTTCACCATATCCCCGGACCTGGAGCCTGTGATCCGGGATTCCGTACGCAGCCCTTAAATAGGCCTTCACCGCTTCAGCCCGCTCAAAACTCAACCGCAGGTTGTACGCGTCTGACCCGTCTGAGTCGGTATGACCATTGATCATGATAATTTTTTGTTTGACACCCTCAGTCTGAAGGGCGGTTCCCACCTCCCGAAGCAGGGCAAAGGAAGTTGATTTCAATGCTGCGGAGTTTACATCAAATTCAATTTTGACCTTGAGTTTCGGCACATCGGCTTTGTCATCCACCATGATCGTGGTCTCCTCCACCTTTTGATCTATGCGCTGTACCACCTTGATGGCCCGTTTTTTAGCAGGGGTGAAACTTCGGTATTTGACCGGTTTCCGGGTAAGCTCTTTTACCATGTCGGCGCTGTTGGTATGATAATCCTGTGCCGATACCATGCCCCCCAAAAAAGCGGTAATGCATGTGATGCACACACCGTATTTTATAAATTTCATAGGACCCTCCCTTTTTCCCGGTTATTATCCTGCTGCTATAAATTGTCCGATTATTTTTTAGGACCTCTATCCTGTTATATCTGATAAAAACGACAGGTTTCAACATTTATTATTAAATAACGGCGAATAACCGGCCAGCACCCTAACACCGGCCCTTTTCCATCATTATCCATTTTCCATTCTCAATTATCCATTAATCACTGCCGCATCAGTTTTTTCAACTGCTCCACCTCACGGCCTTTTTCTTCAAGCCGTATCAGCAGGGCCCGGGATTTTTCTTCATGCAAGACCCGGGATTTCTCATATTCCACCTGGCTTAATAGTCCCAGGTCCAAATGGTCCTGCTGCGTTTTTTTTAACACCTCAACATGAACGATCTGCTGTTGGGCAAAAGCCATTTCCCTGAACGCCCGGTGAATTTTAATGCCGATATCCGATTTGGTTTTTTTCATGCGCTCTCCCTTTAGGTCTCTTTTCTCTTTTAAGGGAATGTCGGCGCAGAACCGATTTTTTCACTCCTTTTTTCGCATTCCGGCGATTTATCAGTAATTATAAAAGACAGAGGGAACATGAACGTATTCCGTTGGGTATCAGGTGTGATGAGGCTGTTGAGCCGGATATGAGGACGACTTGAATATGGTGTGCAGATAAAAAATCAACTACCCCGCCGCAAGCTTTGTTGGTATTTATTTCATGAATATCCTTCGGCCAAGGGCGGCGGGGAATTAAACCCAATCATGATTAAAGCTTTTCGTCACACACCAAAATTACTTTACCTGTTTATCATACCAGGATTCAAAATCCAGGGTGATTGTTTTTAAAGGATCCGAAACATTGGATGGCAGATCCTCTTTTGGGGGAGACGCTTTGTCTGAAAATTTTTGGGGTGCTTTAGCTTCTTTTTGGCCCCGCTGCTGTTTGAGCATCTGCTTGATAAGGGCCACATCATTTGCCACAGCAGTCATTTTTGCATCAAGGGCTGCCAGTTTAGTCCCGATATCCTTGAGCGCCTGGCTCTCTTTTTTTAAAGGCTGTGCACTGTCTTGCTTTTCAACCGGGTCTTTTCCGTTTTTAGCAGGATAGTGGGTGCCTAAAAACCTTAGTGCCTTGTCCCAGAAAAGCTCCATGGGCATGCCGGAAACCATGTTGGCCCTTTTCAAAAGCCGGTTTGTGACCGATTGGATGCACCGGGTGGCCATGGTCTCGGGGAACAGCTTAAAAAACGGGGTCTGGGAAATAACCGCCGCTTTGACATTCTTGTCTGCCCCTACAATTCCCAATGGCGACAGCGGGACAGATAAAAAGCGGCCGGCGGTCTGCTTTAAGCGGTTATAGGCTTTTTGGGCTGCTTTGCCGGAGGTCACCTGGTTGATGATGACCCGGATGGGGTTCTGGTACTCATATTTTGACAAGACCTTGAGCATGGAGTAGGCATCGGTCAGGGAGGTTGGCTCACAGGTGGCAACCAGGATGATTTCATGGGAGGCCATGCAAAAAGAGAGCACCTGGGCAGAGATGCCTGCGGAGGTATCAAAAATAAAAAAATCATAATCATCCAGATCCAGGAATGCTGATATCAGGGTGCCTGTCTGGGTCTGGGTTAAATCAGCAATTTTCTGAACACCATTGCTGCCCGGAATGATATCGATTCCCATAAAATCGTTGACCATCACATCCTTTAGGGAATTCTGGCCTGTGATGACGGATTCTATATCCTTTTCAGGATAGATCCCGGTCAGGATACTTACATTGGCCAAGCCGAGATCTGCGTCAAACAGGCATACTTTGAACCCCTCAGCCGCCAGGGCCAAAGATAAATTCAAACTGATGCTGGTCTTGCCCACACCGCCTTTTCCGCTGGTGACCGTAATAATCCGTGCCATTAATCCTCCAGTGCCATATTTTTATGCAACATCGGGCTTACTCCTTTGGGGTTGCCATAATGACAACATCCCGGCCCTGTTTTTTAAATGAAAACTCAACCAGCCCAATGCCGCCCGTTTGTACAATCCTGTCATGGGCATCCTGAATAAAGCGTGAAAAAGCTTTTTGCCTGTCGCCCTTCTGGAAATGGCCCAAAAGGGTTCTCAAGGTTTCATACTGACTATACAAATTCTGGACAGCCAGCCATTGGACTTCAGGGTCCGAGACCCGGGCTTTATAGGCCATCAGCAGGGACAGATCCGGCTGGATCTCCTTATCGGCTGCCGGCGCTTTGGGGGGATGCTCGATGGTTTGGCCGTTATAGACAATATCGTGAAACCAGGTAAATCCAGAGAAAGGAATAAAAAGAGCTTTAAACCGGTATTGGGGAAACTGCCGGTTCAACTCATGTATCAGCAAAAGGTTCTCAGGGGCGGTCACACCAAACAGGATGGTATTGTCTTTCAGGACCAGCGGTATTATACCCCCTTCCTTTGATGCCTGCCTGTCAATGACCTTTCCAAGCAGGGGTCTGTCTTTTTCGTTAAAGATAAAATCACTGATGGACCTGAAGGGGATATGGAACAGGTCAAACAGGACCTGCTGAAGCGTCTGCAAAGAAACCGTGTTACCCTTCATTAAAAGCGATATCAACGGCAGGTCCTCACGAAGAGACTGGGCTTCTATGGACTGCATCTGATCCAAAGTGACCACCTGTTTTTGCACCAGGGCAGTGGACAGTGAAATCAGTTTATTGTGTTTGTGCAGGACCACATAATTATCAATGGGCGTAATCAGATTTAAATCACATAAAATCATGCCCAGATACCGCTTCTTATTCAGACTGACCGAGGCAGCGCGCTTTTCCTGGATTGCCAGGGCGGTGCTGACATCTTCATCGCAGATCAGCCCCTCTTTAACCAGTAGTTCACCGGTTTTATATCCCTGGTTCTTATCTGTCATCATCGTGGCTGGCCCCTGCAATATTTTAACCCTTATTTATGCTCTCTTTTTTGAAGAACTGACCGGCAGTGTGATAATAAACCGGGTCCCTTTGCCTTTTTGCGATTGGCAGGTAATGGTGCCGTTCAACTCTTTAACAATGGCGTGTACAATGGAAAGTCCCAGACCGGAGGCCGCGGCCCCTGTCTTGGTTGTGGTATACGGTTCAAAAAGGGTTTGCTTCAATTCATCGTCAATCCCCGGACCATTGTCTGAAAAAATAATTTCGATGTTGCCGGGTATCCGCTTTTTTTCATCAATCAAAATTTTGGACGATTCCGACAAAAATCTTGTCTGAACAGTAATCTTTCCACCGTTGTCCATGGCTTCGGCTGCATTTTTAACAAGGTTGATAAACACCTGCTTGAGCCCGTTGCGGTCGGTTTTTATCTTGGGGATCTCCGGGTCAATGCTGATGGTGGCCTCAATTCCTTTGGGCAACAGAATTGATTTTTTTAAAATCTCTAAAATAGACTGGCACAGCTTATTGATATCCACCGGTTCAAATCCGTCAATTTTTGGTCGTGAAAAACTTCGAAGTTTATCTAAAAGTCCGGACATCCTCGTCATCTCTTCACTGATGATGGACAGCTCCCCTTGAACCGGGTGCTTGTCCGGCAGCTTTAAACTCAATGTCTCTATATAATTTTTAACAATGGATACCGGGTTGTTGACTTCATGGATCACCTTGTCGGTCAGGGTGGCATAGGCTTCCATTTTTTTGTCGTGAATATTTTTGGCATATTCATTGTGAAACCGGATACTGTGAAGGCAGACGCCTGTCTGTTTTGAGAAGAGCCTGAGCAGCCCCTCACTTTTATCAAGCCGGTCTGCGGTCTGTTCATCCACTCCCAGTGCGATGACCCCGGATGCTTTTTGTGATGAATAGATCGGGATGCAATAAAGCCCTTTTGCCTCCAGAAGCCGAATAATCTGGGTATCGGAAATGGCAGGTTTCTGACCGTCTGTTTGGTTTAGGCTGTTTTGAACCTGCTGCTCTTTCAGGCATTTCACCAGAAGACTGGTCTGGTTAGACAGGGGCAGGGCTATACTTTTAATAATTTTATGGGATTTGTCTTCCTTGCTGCAGTGGCCGGTGAGAATTCGTCTTTTTTCGTCTTCAATAAAATAAAAGACCCGCGGGACATTGAATAGAATTTTCAGCCCGTTCTGTGCGATATCAAGAACCGATTCAATGCTCGTTGCATTTAAAAGATTCTGCATGGTACCGAAAAACAGGGATAGATCCTGAATTTCTGCGGTTAATCCAGCGTCATCGCCAGGGTCCATGGATTTTTCCATGTCAATCCCCAGGCTTTGGGCCATCTGTTCCACTTCCTGGTCTGTCTGCTCAAGGATCAGACCGAGTCCGGCAGGGTTCAACCCGGAAATATCACTGACTACATCCAGTTTTTCTTCCGGTTTCGGACCGGCAAGCATATTGGCTGCAAAGACCACTTTAACATGGGCAAGCGCACTTTCGATCTGTTCAATATCTTCGTTAATAAACAGAACCGCATCACAGATCAGGGGATTTAAATGCCACTTTTCAAATAACCAGGCACTGACCTGGGGGGTGTCTGTGCTAAAAGCGTCATATTCGGCATTAAGTATCCGCGATTCTATATCATTGTCCGCCAGGATCTTTTGATACTCTTCAGGGAATGTCTGCATCAGCACCAGGCGGCCGATATCATGAAGAAGGCCGGCCAGGAAAAACTCATCCGGGTTGGAGAGTTCACATTCCACAGCAATTTTCTGCGCAAGAATAGCACTCTTGTAGGAATGGTACCAGAATGCCCCCAGATTGAAGCCCTCCAGGGCCTTGGAAAATTTAAAGAACCGCATGGCCGAGGTACTGATAGCGATATTTCGAATGGTATCCAGCCCCAGGTAGACCACAGCGGTTTTAATGCTGTTCACCTCTTTGGGCAGGTTTATATACGGCGACCCGATAATCTGGATCAGACGGGAGGTTAATGCCGGGTCCGTTGAAATAATCTGTGTCAGCTCTTCAATGCTTGTCTTTTCGCTGTTGCACGCCTTTATGAGCCGCAACATGACCTGGGGCAGCTGGGGCAGATTATCTGCTTTTTTTATTTTATCAAATACTGTGATTTCTTCCATTGCCCAAAAGTGTCATAAGAGGTTAAGCCATAAAATATCCCTGAAGCCTACAGGGATTGTTAATCTGTATAGGCATTTATAGCATAGAAATCAATACTTTTGGCTGATTTAAGGAGAAATTTTATACTATTTTCCACAAATTTATCTAAAATCACCCGTTATTTGATTTTGGTCGGCTTGCACAATTTATCGTCTGACACAGATAGCCGGCCGCACTTTTTGCAGGTATATTTCAATTTTTGCAATTTGGGTTTGCAGATATGTTTGGCATCAAGACTCGAAGCACCGCAGTCTCCGCATACAAATGCTTTTTCTATTTCAATGGGATCACACAGGTGGCCCTGACCCTTGACTGTTTTACCGCATGATTTACAGGCACGAAGTTTTTTTCCCATGATGTTCCTCCAGTTTATTAATATTTCTTTAAATATATGTGCGATATTGAAAAAATCAAATCACACTGGTATTAATAAGAGAAGCCTCACCCATTTTTGCAATGGAGAAACAGCTATGAAAAACATTAACGTAAAGATCAATGCCAGCTTTGCTGTTCCCGATGACTGGGAAGTGGTTGACCATGTGCCGGACAACACCTTCCCTGACGACAAGCTCACCGTCCTGAAAATTAATAATGCCTACTATGATTTTTTTCCTGAGTGCCTCATGAAGGTCAATGACGGCGAAAAGATTTTCTGGTCTGCCGACGAAGGTCAGACAGAAGACATTATTGACTGCATGCAGATGTTTAAAGTCAATATCATCCAGGAACATTAACATAAATTCATGGAATTGACATGGCTTGGAACAGCCGGTTTTGAAATCAGTACACCCCAAGAGACCTTTTATCTTGATCCGTATCTGTCCAGGAATCAGGATGCCGTACCGGTACAGCCAAAAACCGCTGACGATATAAAATCCGGCAGCCCCATCTTTATTTCGCACGCCCATTTTGACCACCTCATGGATATTCCCCGCATCGCGACATCAGCCGGATCAGATATATACTGCTCTAAAACCGCAGGGGAGTATTTGACCCGTAAAAATGTTAACCCTGAAAATATCCTGATCATTTCACAGAATTTACAGCAATTTTCCTTCAAGACCTTCAATGCCCGGGCACTGTTCAGCCATCATGTGGTTTTTGACAAAAAGCTGGTCTTCTCCACCCTTGCAAAAATCAATGTAAGGCTGTTTAAATACCTGCCCTATTTTTACCGCTACCCCTGCGGCCAGGTGCTTGGCTGGCGATTTAACCTTGAAGGGAAATCCATCCTCTTTTACGGCAGTGCCGGGGCAACTTGCCAAGAGCTTGAGCAGACGGCCAAAGATCCGGTTGATATCCTGCTGATGCCGCTGCAGGGACATTCCGACATCTGCGATATCGGCGTGGATTTCGTAAAAATTTTAAACCCCGGCATCGTTATCCCACACCACCATGACAATTTCTTTCCGCCCATATCCAGGACCGTCAACATAGATCCCTTCCTCAACGGTATAAAGGATACCTGCCCAAATACACAGGTGATTTCTCCGAAGGTTAATCAGACGATCTGTCTATAGATAGAAGCCCCGAAGCGAATCATTGACTTTGGTTGTAGTCAAGCGTATTCTTAGAGAGTACAAAAGGAGGCGCCTATGAAACCAACAACAGTACGAATAGATGAAAATATGTTAGGAAGGCTAGACAACCTGGCAAGAAATCAGGACCGCCCCAGATCTTACCTGATCAATCAGGCATTGAAAAGATACATCGAATATGAAGAGTGGTTTGTTCAGGAAGTTAAAGAAGGTTTAAAAGAGGTTGAACGCGATGAAATAGCAACCGATAATGAAGTTACGGCTGCATTTCGGAAGTGGGGAGTAGATGCCCGTTAAGTGGACCCGAACGGCCCTCTTAAACCTGGATGAGGCTATAGAGTACATTGCAGCAGACAAACCTACGGCCGCAGCCCAAGTCGGCGCAAAGATCTGGAACTCGGCAAAAATGCTGGCAGACCATCCGGGTATTGGCAGACCCGGAAGGGTTGCCGGTACACGTGAGCTTGTGATCCATAGTTTACCATTTATATTGCCTTATGTAGAAAGAGATGGGGTTATTTTTGTATTGAGAGTCATGCATACTGCAATGAAATGGCCGGAAAAATTCAAAGATTGATTACTATTTGATCTGACTCCATAAAATGACTTAGGTAAAATATAAACCCATTCACGGATTAACCTTTTTTCTGATACCTATCATGTCTTGCCGATGCAAAGACCGAACGGTAAGTATGACGTCAGAAGACCAAAAAAGAAATGGGACACTGTTGCATTCTTTAAAAGACTTGAAGTCTCGCCATCTTTGTCAGGTATAAAATACACGACAACAAAACCTGACTGTTTTTCTTTCCTAAATGCATAACGCCCGGGAGGCTTAAATGAAAGAAAAAATACTGGAATTGGTTGAAAACAAGGGAGATTTACCGGTACTTCCCGACATCCTTATCAAGCTGCAAAATTTATTAAAAAATCCCGATGTCAGCGTTGTGGATATTGTCCGTCTAATTGAACTTGAGCCGACCCTTGCGGGCAATATACTGAAAATTGCCAACAGTGCCTATTATAAAACAGGATACCAGCAGATAACCACGCTGCTGATGGCCGTGAACAAACTGGGGCTCGATAAAATAAAAGAACTGGTCTTTTCCCTTGAAATCATAAAACTATTTTCCAAAACCCGGTTGCTTGACATCACCCAATTCTGGAAACACGGCCTGGCGGTTGCCAACCTGACCCAAATGCTGGCGGTGTACACCAATGTTTTGATGAAAAATCTCGGGACGGTCTATCTTTCCGGATTAATGCATGATGTCGGCATCATGGTGTTCTGCTATGTCATTCCGGATGAATATGCTGCATTTTTAAAAGATATCGAAAAAGATCAGATCCCTTTTGAGAAAGCGGAAAAAAATGCATTTGGAATAGACCATCAACAGCTTGGTGCGCACTTTATTGAAAAATGGTGGCAGGTTGATCCCATCATCGTTCAGGCTGTCCAAAATCACCATTCTCCAGGCAAGGGTATTGATGAGGAAGAGCAATGCCAGCTGCTGGTTCATCTGGCCAATGGAATCTGTATCGATCACGGACAGACAAATGGTATTCACTGCTATCGCGAGGATTTTGATAAACAGGAGCTTGAGGTGCTTTCGCTGTCACCGGAAGATATTGGAAAAATGACAAACGATGTAAAGACGGCCATTGCCCAGTCAATGAACCTGCTTGGCAAATAAGAAAAACAGTATAAATTTTATGCATCCGTTCCAGAAATACGAAAACCTGATCCTGTCCGTCATCAGAATGGATCTTCAACTCCATTTTTTCTGGAGTTTTGCCCTGACCCTTTTAGCGGTTTTTTACAAACCCTTGATCGTCTCAGGTATCCTGGCCACCATTTTAAAAGAGACTTTTGATGTGGTTGCCCAAAAGGGCTGGAGCTGGGGCGATTTTATCTGGGGAACCATAGGATGGCTGGCCGGTATCGGCTTTTTAAAGATTATCCACTTTCTTTGAAGACATCACAACCGTTGTCTGTAAACTATTGCGGCAATCACGAAGGGTGCCGTCGGATAGTTCTTTTTTCTTTTCAACGACTATGCGTTGAGAAACCGGATGGCCTGTGATCTGTCGGTGAAAACCCCTATTTTCAGTGTCGGCGAGTTCAGCAGCGATCGAATCCCTTCCAGGTCGAAACTTTCGGGTATCTCCTTGAATACCAGGGCGATTTTGCGGGGCTTTAGTATCTTGGCTTGAATTTTCATCAATCCCAGAATTTTTTTGGCATCTTCAAGATTAAAGAAAAATGGCTGGTCCGTCATATCAATCAAGCGCCGTGTAATACCATCGCCGCGCCGACTTGAGATCGCCTCCTGGATTTCAGAAATAATATCCATCACAGACACGTCGCCAATGCCCTTTAAAACCACTATATCCAGTTTATCATCAACTTTATGTCGAAACGGCATAGGTTCTCCCTTGAAGAACGATTGAATTTTAAGCAGATTACATTTGAATATGAAAAATTTCTTAATATTATTAAAATACTATACACAGGCCTGTAAAACAATGGAAATAATCACCACAAAAAATACCTGGAGTCATAGGTTTTTACAAACAGGGTTTTCTGCCAGTAATTGACCGTGAATAAAAGCTGCGGCCTTTTAAATATAAAATTAGGCAGCAGATGGTACCAGCGATATCCCTTTGCTTTAAAGTGGGCCGCCATCTGGCGTGTCATGCCAAGGTCGCTTGCAGCTACCCTCAAAGCATCCCGCTGGCAGCGCGAATGGCAAAACAGATTGATAATCCGCGTATCAAATCCATTCTCATGCAAAAGGTCCTTGACCTGTTTGTAGTTTTGATACCGGCTTCTTGCATCTGCCTGGGAAAAAAAAATTAGCACCAGGCCATAAAGGGCGCTGAAAAGAAAAAGCAGATCCATCCCCTCAATTGCCGGGGTTTCCATGGCAATTGAGGCAAGACGCCCAAACCCGATAAAACAGACACCCCCAATGGCAGTGACAATATGAAGCAGACCAGCGGTCTTTAAATATCTTAAAGACCGCTGATAAAAAATAACACCTTGTTGAAACCGAATCCGGGGAACCGGTTCAATTTTGTTAGTTAAACAGGCTTTCGAATAACTTTTTAACACCTTCTTTTACCTCATCAACCGCCTGGTCTTTTGTTTCCTGGCGGGCTGCCTGGCCCACATCCTTTGCATCCTGCTCAAGATCCTGCCCGGCAGTGCTCTGCTGTTGTTCATACTGCTGTTGCTGCTGCTCATATTGTTGCTGTTGATCGTTTTGTTGATCATATTGCTGGGATTGCTGCTGTTGCTGTTCATACTGCTGCTGCATCTGCTGCATATCGGGCATCTGGCCCATCTGAACCTGCTGGGCATTCTCGGGCAGTTGGTAATAGGCATCATTTAAGGACATCTTCTTTAAACTATCCAGCGTCATCTCATCGCCATACCGCAACATTCCGCCGTAACCCGCCTCTTTGGCTTCTCTTGTGGCTTTATCAAGACTTTTGGACATTTCATCGCCCATATTTTCACTCATCTTTTCTCCCAAAGCCATCCAGGCATCATTGACCTTTTCAATATCCGAATGGGTGCACAATACCACCTCGTCCCGGCGAACCACCTTGTCCCCCTCTTTGACTTCCACATTATAGACAACACCTGTGTAGCCTGCGATTTTCTCTTTTTTACCGGTCTTCTCATAATTGGCAAGATACTCAATCTCCTGCGCCTGCTGTTGACCGCCGCCAAAAAGGCTTTGGAGACCGCTTTGCTGGCCGGCCTGGGCAAGCTGCCCCATATCCATCACCATCCACTGGCCGCTGTCGTCCTTTGAAACCGAATAAACCTAGTCCCCCTGCAACAGCATATACGATGTCGCAGATGTGTCCATTCTTACATGATCCTTGTCCCGGGTAACAACGGTAATCATATTCCCGTCCGGATATTTGTAAGTGGCAATGATATCTGAGGCTGCCATGGCTGTTGTCGCAAACAGTACCAGAAAAACAATGAACAGTTTTCGCATATCGAACCTCCGTTTAATTTTTTTATTCACACCTATGGAATTTCAGCGAAAATGTCAAGAAACACCTTGGGCGAACGTCAGATATCCTTATTGCAAAAACCCAGTTTCACGAAAATTCTCAAAAACAGAAAAACACGAACGAATGTTCTTTAAAAAAAGCGTGCAGAAAACGGCCATCTGCCTTCCCTGTCAGGAATGAGTTGAACTCAGGAATCATGA
>CAZLTD010000148.1:0-11699 GCA_964562385.1 uncultured Desulfobacula sp. | reverse complement strand
ATTTGCTATAGATTTGTCAGCCGGCAGACGGGGAAACTATCTGCCGGCTGGCCCATTTCAAACCTGCCCATCCAAGCAGGTTATACAGCCCAAGCCCCATGGGCAGCAATCTCAACGTCAGGGGCGACAGATACGCCAGTCTGATTAATTCAAGATATAGATCTGATATCGTATCTGACTGGAAATAAAGAACAGCTTCTTTCCGGGTGTATCCCCATCGTTTTTCTAACTTTACGGCAGTCCTGTTATTCATCGTGACGGCCGTATTAAAAGGGCCCTTGGGGTCAAAAGGCCTTTTACGCTGACTTGCAATAGCGTTAACAGCTGCTGCGGCAAGTGCGTTCCGCCAGTTTTCAACAGCAGTATTGCCGGTGAGTTCAGCCCTTTGAACGGGAAAAAGGTCCATCCCTTTTATTTTTTCGGATGCATGGCTGCAGGCGACGGGGCATCCGGAAAAGAAAATCGGTACCAGGTGATACGGGGCAAGTACGGCTGCAAAAATTTCCGCTTCAGATACCAGGCTGCCATTGATTTCAATTCTGGAAATCCGTGAGGTGAAGGTGTGAGCAAGGAATCCGTTGCTTCCGGAAGGGGCATGCATTCCGAGCATCATCAGGCCGGTGGCGTCAAATGGAGAGCCGATACCGGGTACCGGCCCTTTTTTATAACCGCTGATGACCGTGGCCCGCGGATCAATCAGGGTTGGGAAAAGATTGTATCCGGTTCGATGAAAGTCTTTTACGTAAACTTTTTCAACACCGGCATTAAACAGGGCGGTGACAACGGCGTTGACATCCTGAGTCATGCCCAGGCAGGCCCGGGGCCAGCCATTGCCCAGAAAGGTCGTTGCTTCATAATCAGGGCACAATGAACTGCCTTCTATATCACTGATAATCAATATGCGTTTATGGTGGGTCATGGATGGTCAATTGTTTCCGGGTCGCATCAGTGATGCTTTTTAATAAAATTTCCGATTTTTTTGATCGCCTTTTGTCCTTCTGAAAGATATCTGGCAAAATAATGCCAGACATGAAACAGGTCATCCCAGATTTCTAATTCAACCCTTGCGCCTGTTTTTTCAATTTTGTCTGCCAGGAATCTGGCATCATCAAGCAATACTTCATTTTCACCCACCTGGATAAGCATTGGGCAGACACCGGTGAAGTCATTGTTTATAGGAGATATCAACGGAAGTCTGACATCCTTATCCGTATAGAGGAGGGCGGTCTTTTGCAGGGCCTCCTGGCTGAGCATGGGGTCTTTACGGGCGTTTTCCACATGGGAGAGGTTCCGGCATTCAAGATCGATCCAGGGCGATATTAGGACAGAACAGGCCGGCAGTTTCAATCTCTGCTTCAGGATGATGGATAACATCGCAAGGGCAAGTCCGGCACCGGCTGAATCCCCCACCAGACAGATACGGGTTTTTCTATCAAAATTATCCACAACCCACTGATATACTGTTCTGACATCATCCAGCCCGGCCGGAAAAGGGTTTTCCGGTGCCAGGCGGTAATCGAAGATCAACAGTCTGGCCTCTGCTGCCAGCGCGATCCGTGACGCAAGGTCCTTGTGAGAATTCATGGAGCCGGCAATATACCCACCGCCATGAACATAAATAATAATACTGCGCTCATCGGCATTTGGCGGTATGACCCACTGGGCCGGGATTTGATTGATTTGGAATGAATCAAAATATATTGAGGGATCCGGCTTAAAAGCAACAGCACTTTTTTCCAGCAGCTGACGGTAAGATTTAATCCCCACAGATTCAAATGTCGGCCGGGTTTTTAAATACCGGAGAATCGAAGATAAAACGCGTGAATTCACTCTGTTCATGATAAGTGCCGTTCATGACTGCATTTTGAAATGAATACAAATAAAAATCGGTGCAGGATATTTTGGGTATATTTGATAAAGATAGTCATGTTTTAAAATGGACTGGGGTTAAATTGGTATTGTTTATCTGTGAGAAAAGAAGTATCACACTTTTATTTGAAAACAAATAATATTTATATGGATGATGATTCCCTCTATTGTAATTACTGATTTTGACGGCACATTGCTCAATGATGACAAGCAGATTTCCAGCGCGGATCTGACCGCTCTGGACACACTCAGACATCATCGGGTAAAAGTGGCCATTGCCACCGGCAGGTCCATGGCATCTTTTGGCAAGGCCATGTCCCAGATGAATCTTGACAGAAAGGTTTCTTCCCTGCCCATTGACTATGTTATTTTTTCAACAGGGGCAGGGGTGTTGAGTTTTCCCGGAAAAGAACTTTTATTTAACCGCTCTTTATCAGCCAAAGATACGGTTCAGATCACACAGTATTTTGATGCGCAGCAAATGGACTACATGGTACACAAGGCTGTCCCCGATACCCAGCATCTGCTGTACAAATCCTTTGGCAGGGAAAATGAAGATTTCCACCATCGCCTGTCCCTGTATCGGTCTCATGCCAGGGCACTGGATATCTTTGAAAATCAATTTGAACGGATAACCGAGGTGCTGGCTGTTCTGCCTGTGCACCACGGTAGCAAAACCGTATCAAAAATACGCCGGGATCTGCCCCGATTCAGCGTTATCCCGGCCACATCTCCTTTGGACCATCAATCTTTGTGGATTGAGGTTTTTAATAAAGAGGTATCCAAATCAAAAACAGCAGCCTGGCTTTGCCGGCAGCTTAAGATTGAGCCGAAGCAGGTTCTGGCCATTGGAAATGATTATAATGATCAGGATTTGCTTGCATGGGCCGGAAAGGCAGTTGTGGTGGAAAATGCTCCGGATCAATTGAAGACCAGTTTCGCCATTGTGGCATCCAATAATTGTTCCGGATTTGGCATGGCAGTGAATGATATCGGACTATAATATTTTCAGGTGTTATTATTTGTCTTTTGTCTTGTCCTGCTCTGAAAAATCAAAATCAGGATAGAGTTTGGTGCAGCAGGTCGGACAGATCCCGTGTGAAAAAACGGTCTTGTCAAAAAATTCTTCAACAGGGACCCATTCCCCTTTTCTTACCCTGATGTTTTTGCAGCTGGCACAAATCGGGGTGACGTCATTGGATACGGATGTTTCCTGGCTGATGAATTTCTCATAGGTCTTTCGAAGTTCCATAATCTGTGTAACATCCCGGACAACGGCAATGGCACCCTGATAATCGGTCCCCGGATTAAAGATAGGGCTGCAGGCCAGCTCAACATGGATGGTTGTGCCTTTACTGTTTATCATTTCAATGACATAGCGATCCGTTGACCCTTCTTTCCTGTTTTGAGTCTGCTTTAAAATGATCTCAAAACTCTCCTGCGAGGATACGTCCCTGAGGTTTTTTTTGAGAACATCAGTGTTGGCATAACCGACCATATTTGAAAAAGCCTGGTTCGCATAGGTGAAATTTTCATCTTGATCAACCGTAAATACACCCTCTGCGATATTTTCAGTTATGGTACGATACTGATTTTCACTTTTTTCCAGCTTTTTTCGGTAGGCTCTGTTTTCACTGCGTAATTGTTTGTTTTCCAGAACCTGTTCCACGGTATGACTGATGACATTAAGATCTTCAATGGGTTTTGTAATATAATCTTTTGCCCCCATGCGAAGTGCTGTGATAATATCCTGTTTTTTCCCGGCACCGGATACAACGATCATGGGGGTGTCCGGACTGTTCTGATGGATGGTCTTCATGACGTCTAGGCCGTCTGTCCCCGGCATGCGAAGGTCGGTTAAAACAAGATCCACAGATTCCTTGAAAAAGAGTTCCAGCCCGCTGTCGCCATCGACTGCGGGCAGGACAATATATCCCTCATCCTCAAAAAAAGAGGTCAGGCTTTCAAGGATGGAAATTTCATCGTCAATAATGAGTATGGTTTTCTGGGGTGCCATCTTTCGATCCCGCTATCCGCTAAGTTTATCAAGTCTGCGATGCGTAACTATAGCACGCTTATAATACGTATCAAAGGTCTAATATTAATTGCCTCATGTCTTTGACAGCCTGTTCCATCCCCGTCAGAATGGCCCGTGACACAATACTGTGTCCGATGCTGAACTCATTGATTTCAGCAAGTCCTTTAAATGCCTTAATGGTGTTGTAACAGATTCCGTGACCGGCATTGACCTCTAACTTTAGTTTTGTCCCGATTTTAGCAGCGTCGACGATTCGTGAAAACTCTCGTTGTCTGGTTGCCTCGGTGGTGGCATCGCAAAAAGCGCCGGTATGAATTTCAATCATGTCGGCATCAATTTTATGGGCAACCTTGATTTGATCAAGATCCGGGTCAATGAAAATGCATACGGCGATTCCGGCATTTTTTAAAGTATTGACAGCCTGGCGGATCGGGTTCTCATGAGTGATGAGGTCCAGACCCCCTTCGGTGGTCAGCTCTTCTCTTTTTTCCGGAACAAGGGTAACGGTATCCGGCTTGATATCCAGGGCAATCCCGAGCATTTCACTGGTGGCGGCCATTTCCAGTATCAGTTTCGACTGGACGACCTCTTTTAAAAGTCTGACATCTCTCTCTTTGATATGGCGCCGGTCTTCTCTTAAATGCACAACGATACCTTCAGCACCGGCTGTTTCAGCGGCAATGGCTGCGGCAACCGGTTCGGGGTAATTGATTCCTCTGGCATTTCTCAAGGTTGCCACATGGTCTACATTGACTGCAAGGTGGGCCATTTTTATTTTTCCTCCATATTTATTTCAGAATGCTTTCAGCTCTTGGTTTTTTTCTAATTTTCTCAACAGTTCAAGACTTTTTTCTTCCATTTTTTCGGCAGCATCATTGTCAATCTCATGGTCGAATCCAACAAGATGAAGTATCCCGTGGATCAATAATTGCGACAGCCTTTCTGACAGACTGATGCCGGCTTCTTTGGCCTCTTTCCGGGCAGTTTCACAGGAGATAACAACATCACCTAAAAGACCGGGGTTGATATCACAGAAATCACCTTCCTGCATGGGGAAGGACAATACATTGGTGGGTTTGTCCACCCCCCTAAAATTTTTATTCAGCTGGTGGATTTCATCATCATCGGTGAGGACGAGAGAAATCTCATGGGCTTCACAGCCCAAGCCGCTTAAGATCAGTTTTGTCTTTTGGCGGATGCTGTCCGTTTTGACTCTCTTTTTTTGCTTGTTGTCGATCAGTATCTTTGTTTGTTCCATTCTTCTCTTTTTTCTTTTCCTGGGCTTTGTCCGGATACTCGATCCGGCTGTGATAAATGCTGGTTAGGATATTGTTAAAACTTTTGGCGATCTGGTGAAGATCCTTTAAGGTCAATTCACATTCTTCCAATTGGCCGTCGGCAAATATATCGTTGATCAGCTCTTTTACCCGTCCCTGAATTCTGGCCGGTGTGGGGCGCTCAAGGGCTCTGACAGCGGCTTCAACAACATCAGCCAGCATGACAATCCCGGCTTCCCGGGTCTGGGGTTTGGGTCCCGGATATCTGAAATCCTCCTCTTTTACCATGTCATTTCCGCTTTTGAGACTCTTCTGGTAAAAATATCTGATCAGAGAGGTACCGTGATGCTGGACAATCCCTTCAATGATTTCATTGCCCAATTTATATTTTTTGGCAAGTTCAATGCCTTTTTTGACATGTCCGATCAGGATTAGAGCCGACATTGACGGGGACAGCTTGTCATGCCGGTTCTTCCCGTCAGCCTGGTTCTCAATAAAGTACAGCGTCTTGTCAAGTTTACCGATATCGTGATAATAGCCCATTACTTTTGCTTTGAGGCTGCTGGCCTCGATGGCGGATGCGGCAGCTTCCGCCAGTGTGGCCACAATGACGCTGTGGTTGTAAGTGCCGGGGGCCTCTATCATCAGTTTTTTTATGAGCGGCTGATCCAGGTTGGAAAATTCCAGCAGTTTGGAATCGGTGGTGTAGTTAAACAAAATTTCGATCAGCGGGGTAAACCCGATGGTGAAGGTGGCTGAAAAGAGTCCCCCGCAGAAGGCAAGAATCAGGTTTTTGGTGAGGATGATGACGTCTGGCTGGGCAAGGGCGTAAAATCCCAGGGCAAGAGCCAGAACGACGTTGAACAGCGCCAGTTTGAATCCGGCAATGATGAAATTTTTACGGGCCTGCCTTTCTTTGATCAGATAGGCGGCAGTGATGCTGGATAAAAAGAAAAAAGTGAATACCTCAAAACTGCCTGAAAATGCCATGCTTGTCAAAAGCGACAGGACAATGGTGAAAAACACAGCAATGTCAAATCCTAAAAACAGGCAGGTGACCATGGCTGCAGCCGGAATAGGGATAATTAGAAAAAATGAGACCGAGGCGATGTCCCAGGAGAGCTCCGGGTTTGCCGATGTGGCAATATAGGTTGAGAACTTGGCAAAAGTCAGATAGAGGACAAGTCCCAGTGCAAGAAAAAGGATATGCTTGTTATGCTCATTTCTTATTCTTTTATGATCTTTTAAGAATAACATGTAGACCACCAGAATTGTGAAAAAGGTGATAAGTGCGATTCCGGTGCTGGAGATAAATATATCTTTTTCCTTTACTTGCTCTTGGAGGGCCAGCAGTTTCACCAGCTGAACTTTATCCACCCGCTCTCCTTCCCGCAGGATCATCTCACCGGCCTTTATCTGGTATAGAATCGGTTTGATCGTCTCTTCTGCTTCGCGGATTCTTTTTTCGGTTTCACTTTTGTTTAAGGTGATGTTCGGGTGGAGCAGACGCTGGCACATGTCAACAATCAGGTTGGACAGGTTGTAGTTCACATCTTTTAGCAGGGGCTGGCCTTCAACACGAACCATTGTTTTTGCCTGGTCCGGCCCGTAAAAGACTTTCAAATTATTGACGGTTCTTTCATCACTGGAACCGATGGTTCTTAAAATAATGCCCTTGTGTGACTCTTTTAACAGGATCTCCTTATTGGCGACGATTCCGTTGGTAAGAATCCTGTCGAGGATGGCTTTAATGAACTCGGCAATATCCGGTGAAAATTTGAACTTATATAAAGTGGAATAGACCCCCCGGCTGATCTCAATGCCGAGCTTCTCTTCAAAGGCTTCCTTGGTTTCCAACACAATCGCAAATGTTGGATCCGGTTCCTGATCCTGTTCATCGGCTTTAACGAATAATTGACGGGGAATTCTCATGGCCTCATCAATATTCGACGCTATTCTTTTTAGCAGATTGGCATCAAAATCATAAACAATCTTGACCGTATCTTTTATCTCATTCTTTTTTAACTGGGTGGCTTTTTTATCTTCAATAAAGAAATTTCTGGGTGCTTTAACATCCCTTTTTGCCACATCTCCGATATTATAGGAGTATGAATGGTCGCTCTGTTGCGGATGATGGGTAATGGTAAACAATACCGTGATAAGGATCAGCAGCACCCACAAAACCGATGGCGATGTTTTTAAAAAGTTTTTAGCCTGGTTAATATTTTTTTCGTTTTTGCTTTTTTTCATAGGCATCTATTATTTTTGACACAAGTTTATGCCGGACAACATCTTCTTTTGAAAAAAAAGTAAAATCAATGCCTTTTATTCTTGTAAGGATTTTTTTTGCTTCAATCAGGCCTGATTTCCTTCCAGATGGCAGATCCACCTGGGTGATGTCTCCGGTAACAATCGTCTTGGATCCGTAACCGATACGGGTGAGAAACATCTTCATCTGTTCCGATGTTGTATTCTGGGCTTCGTCCAGGATCACAAAGGCGTTATTCAAAGTCCTGCCACGCATAAAGGCAAGGGGGGCAATTTCAATGATTTCCTGCTCAAGAAGGGCTTTTGCCTTCTCAAAATCCATCATGTCATACAGGGCATCATACAGCGGCCGAAGGTACGGATTGATCTTTTGTGCTAAGTCTCCGGGTAAGAAGCCAAGGGCTTCACCGGCTTCCACAGCCGGTCGTGTCAGGATAATCCGTTTTACATCACCTTTTGAAAAAGCAGCCACTGCAAGCGCCATGGCAAGGTATGTTTTTCCGGTCCCGGCAGGTCCAATGGCGAATACAATATCATTGTTATGAATGGCGTTTACATATTTTTGCTGGGCAGGGCTTCTAGGCGTAATGGGCTTGTTGTGGACTGTTTTAAATACAGTCGTGGAAAAGATATCCTTTAATTGTGCATTATGGTTGTTTTTGATAGTACTGATAGCAGCATCCAGGTCCGGTTCGTCCAGGGGCGTTTTATCTTCTAATAGACGGTATAATTGCAGAATCAATTTTTCCGATAAAGCGATACCTTTTTCATCTCCGCTGAGTCTCACCTCACTGCCACGGGTAGTGATTGAGACATTAAAAGCATCGCATATTTTATCCAGGTTTTTATTGTGATGGCCGAACAGATCCCTGGAGAGCACCGGGTTTTGGAGCGTAATGTTTTTCATGGTGTATAGGGTGCATTTTATTTGCTTAAAGGTCAATAAAAATCTTGACTAGAAATCGGGTAAATTGGTATTCAAAAAGCGCATGAAAATCACACTATAAGGGGAAAAATGAATACCTTTGACATCATCGTTATTATCGTTGTTTCGTTTTGTTTGATCCGGGGCGCTTTTAGAGGCCTTATCGGTGAAGTGTCCGGCATCATCGGTGTGGTTGCCGGTTTTTACGGGGCCTACACCTATTACCCAATGGTCGCTGTCTATGCCGAGCCGTGGATTGAATCGGCCGGAATCCGGCATCTGCTGGCCTTTTTTGTCCTCTTCTGTTTGATTTTACTGGCGATTGGTCTGCTGTCTGCCCTTATTCGAAAAGTATTGAAACTGGTTTTTCTCGGGTGGGCTGACAGGGCATTCGGCCTTGTTTTCGGGGCAGCCAAAGGGGTTTTGATAATGACGGTCATATTTATTATTGTGACAACATTCATCCCGAAAAATTCCGGCTTTTTAAAAGATTCATACTCTTCGCCATATCTGGCCCAGGCTTCGAAAGCATTGACGGTATTTGTATCGAACAATGCCAAGAGTGATTATCTGAAAAATCTGGAAAGGTTCTTTTAAAAATTGGAAAATAATAATCGATTGTCTGAGATTATCCGTACATTGCGGGGTGAAAACGGCTGTGCCTGGGATAAAGAGCAGACAGCACAATCCATGTGGCGTTGTCTTGCCGAAGAGGTATATGAACTAAGGGATGCCATTGTTGAAAATGACCAGACTGATATCTTGGAGGAACTGGGCGATGTGCTCTTCCAATTGATATTCATCATCGAAATATTCAATGAAAAAAAAGCATTTGATCTGGCGCGGGTAGTGGCGCAGGTGGCCCAAAAAATGATAAGAAGGCATCCCCATGTCTATGAGGACGCTGTTGTTTCAAGCAAGAAAGAGCTGGACCATCAATGGGAGACCATTAAAGCACAGGAAAAGTCTGGCCGTGAAAAAGCGGATGAATCGGTTCTGGACAGGGTCCCGAAGGGGATGCCGTCACTGCTCAGGGCATTGAAGGTGTCCAAATGTGTGGTAAAACAAGGGTTTGATTGGGATGATACGAATCAGGTTCTAAAAACAGTCAGGGAAGAGCTTGATGAGTTTGAAGCCGCACTGGCGTCAGGCAGCCGTGATGATGCAATGATCGAATTCGGTGATATCCTGTTTACACTGGTGAATGTGGCACGTTTTGCAGGGTTCCATCCGGAAACGGCGCTGGCAGCATCAACGGCCAAATTTGAAGGCCGCTACCGGGTGATGGAAAAAAAGTTAAAACAACATCATCTTGAGCTGAATCAACTGCCCAGAAAGAAGATTGATCAGCTCTGGGATGAAGCCAAAAGAAACTACGATAAATAATCGCCCCGTTGAAATTTAAAGTATTCTGTCTGGGCTGTAACCGCCGTCTGGGTAGCAATTTCTCTTAATGCCGAATCAGCCTCAGTTAGCCTATTGGTTTCCTCAAGAAGGTTTCCGGCATTCCTTTTTATCTCTTCCAAAACAGGTTCAATGCTTCTCAGGGAAAAATCTGGATTTTCAAGTTTGGATGAATATGATTCCAGCAGGGAAAGCAAATTATCAGTCTTATCGGAAATAATGTCAGACGGCTGCATCACACCGGGAGCCGGTGATAGGATCTCGTTTAATCCCTGTGCCGTTTTTCCGGCCATCTTGGAATCCTGACCATTATCAATGGCTGAATTAAGGACATTCTCAAAAGATGGCGCCCCTTTTTTTTGCGATGCTTTTGCCGATGTTACGGTAAAAGGCAGGGCAGATTCGTTTATATTGTTAACATTGCTCATTATGGCCTCCTTTTCACTTAAACTAATAATAAGCAAAAGACATGCCAGGTTTTGGAATCATTGGTTGTGTGAGTAAGGTCATTAATTTCAGGGGGTTGAAAAACAGATAAATGGGAGAAAGAAGGGAAAAGAAAAAAATGCCGGGCAATTTTTTCAGCTACCCGTTTCCATCAAAAAGCTGACCCACCATTTTTTGGGCGACCGTTTCAGCATTAATGTTGTATTGGTTGGTTTCAACTTTTTCTTTGATGTCGGCAACATATTGTTGTCTGTCTACAGGCTCTGTTTCCAGCGCTTTGGTGATTTTTTGCAGATCTTTGGTTTTTCCGGACAGGTTGATGCTGTCTTTTAGTTTTTCATCGGCAGGTGCCTGAGACTTCAGGTTCTGGTTTGCAGCAGCGTTTGCCTGGCTGGTGTATGTCTGATTGATGTAGTTGGGAGTTGAATTGGATATTTTCATGATTGGTTTCTCCTTATTGCTGCATATTGCTATCCGCAACTTCTCTGGCCAGTTCGGTCATCCGTTTAACTATGAATTTTGAATCTTCAACAGATAACGTATGGGTCACTTTTTCGTTGTTTTCATCAATCACTGTATAGGTAAACTGGTTTTTGTCTTTGGTAAAATTAATTTTTTTCCAAATTCTTTTTCAATCTGGCTGGCAATTTTTTCTTCGTTTTTTTCTTTGGGGCCCTCAGTGATGATTCTATCCACGATATTGGCCGCGACCTTATCGATTATAGCTTTCCTTTTTCCCTCAGAGGAGATGGTAACGCTGTCGGCAGACGCCGTGTTGGCGGCCCCGAATTTATTCCTGCTCAATATTTTGCCCTGGCTCAGTTGCCGTGAGTATACCTTAAGGACATTTTGTATTTGATATGAGGGTATTTGCATTTAACTCTCTCCTTGAACACCCTTATCGGTTTGAGAAAATTAAAACTTTAGGATTATTTTTAATCATCAAAGTCCCCTTCAGGCCCTTTGTCCGATACTATCAAGGATGCTTTTTTAGCTATCTTCTCTGTGGTCCATTCTTCGGTTGATTCGATCTTCTCAGCATTGGGTCCGGGGTCATGGGACTGGTTTTTTAAAATATTTTCAATAACAATGGGTGCTGTATCCGTTGCATTGAAAACATCGGTCAAAAGTTTGAATACAAATTCTTCAACATCCTTTGCCATTCTTGCTCTGATTTTTTCAGGCTGCGCAAGAAGCCGGCCTTCAAAAGGAAGGTTCAGCTTTTTGAAGTTGCCGCCTTCCCAGCCCTGGGATTCGGCAAAGGCAAGCATCTGCTGCCACATCTCTTCAGATACTCCCCGGTCCTTTTGTTTAATAAACTGACCGTCTTCCATAATGGCATTTCCGTAGTCGTTAACTTTCAGCCCCCAGGAGATCATCTGCAGTGCCGTGGCCACATTGGCTTTGGTTGTCCGAGTTTTGCTGGCAATATTTCGTAATTTGTCTGAATTGTTGCCGGAGGTGCCGTGCT
>CAZLTD010000147.1:0-12424 GCA_964562385.1 uncultured Desulfobacula sp. | reverse complement strand
TCTATCTTGGATCTGATCGGGTTTGCCTGCTTCACCCCGTGAATGGATACGAATTATTATATCCGAGTCCTGCCAGAGCATCTTTGTCGTATCAATGGAAAGGTTGGCCAGTGTCACCTTTTCCAGGCGGTCATAAAATGCCTGCTTGGCCTCATTCCACGCCTGGGTGATCAGGGCGTCCTGGTATTGGGAATACCCTTCGGACAGTTGTTTGGCTTCCTTGCTGCTCTGTTCTTTTTCAAATACCTTAATGATCTGGGCAAGCGTTATGGTCTCAGGCGCCCGGGATAGGGAGTGCCCGCCGTTTCGCCCTCTTTTGCTTTTCACAAATCCTGCCTGCTTGAATGGCCGTATCAACTGCTCCAGATATTTTAAGGAGATGTTTTGACGATTGGCAATATCTCGCATCTGAACCACGCCATTGCTCTGGTGCATGGCAAGATCCAACAATATCCGGATGCCGTATCTGACTTGCGTGACAAGTTTCATATCAAATTAGTATTTATCCTTGTAATATATATTAATTTAATCTATATCAAATTAGTATGGATTAAAGCAAATACTTTCTCTTGTCAAGGGGAAAAACAAAAAATATAGTATGTTTTTTAAACTCAAGGAGAACCAAGAACGGTATGAACCAGTCTAGAAAAGATCTGAAAACCTGGATCGAAAAAGAATTCTTCAACGCAGCGCCCGTGTTTATTGCTGCACTGGACAAAGATCTGAACATTATTCATGCCAACGATGCATTTGAAAACCGATTTGGCGCATGGGAAGGCAGACAATGCTTTGATGTTTATAAAAAAACAGACACCATTTGTGAAGACTGCACCAGCAGGTTTGCCTTTTCCAATGCCAAAACCCATGTCAGCGAACAGACCGGTGTTGATAAAAACGGCCGGACCATCCATTACATCAAGTATACCGTTCCCGTTGCCGACGATGCCGGCAACGTCAACTACCTGGTTGAAATCAGTACGGAAACAACCCGGTTTAAAAAAACAGAAAGAGAATACAAACTGCTGTTCGACCAGGTCCCCTGCAATATCATCATCATCAACCGTGATTTTAAAATTGTCCGCAGCAATAAAAGGGCTGAAGGCATGATTTCAGGTCTTCAGGGTGAGTACTGCTATGCGGCACTCAAAGGCAGAAAAGACAAATGTCTGGAGTGTACAGCCCGAAAAACATTTGAAGACGGCAGACAGCATACCGGATATCACGCCTGGAACCTTTCCGACGGCCGAATCGTCCATATGCATGTCATCACAATTCTGATCAAAGGAGAAACTAAAGCGCAGGATCTTGTCATGGAACTGGCCGTGGATATTTCAAATACCGTCAAACTGCAAAACAGGCTTGAGGCGGCTCACAATTATCTTGATTCACTGATCAACACCTCCATGGACGGCATTGTGGGTATCAGCAAAAGAGGCAAGGTTGAGGTCTTCAACACCGCGGCCCGGAACCTGTTCAACATTGACCGCGGCCAGATTGTCTCCCTTGAGGACATCAATACCATGCTCCCCAAAGGATTTTTAGCAGCCGTTTCAGAAGAAAGGGGCCATGTTTACCTGCCTGAGGCCCGTTTAAAACGCAGCGACGGAGAGCCCTTTTATGGCCGTTTGATCGGCAATCGCCTCAAGGAAGCGGGACAGACCATGGGCATGGCATTTTCCGTTAACGATATCAGCCAGTACAAGAAACTGGAAGAAGAAAAGATTGAAGCCGAACGCATGGCTATCGTGGGGCAGACCGTGGCCGGCCTGGCCCATGGTATCAAGAACCTGATCAATGCCCTGGACGGGGGCATGTATTTTCTAAAATCAGGCATAGGCAAGGGTGATGTCGGAAGGGTCCACAAGGGGCTTGAAACCCTGGCAAGAAATATCGAACGAATCCGCAGCTTCAGCCGGGCCTTTCTGGACTATGCCCGTTTCAGATCTCTTCGTGCTAAAGTCTGTCATCCGGTGGATATTATTTCGGAAGTCATTGACTCCTTTGCCGTAAAGGCCCAGGAGAAAAAGATTAAGATTACATTTGACCAGGAGAAAGGCCTTGCCCCGGCCCCGTTTGATTATGAAAAAATTCATGAAGCCTTGACCAACCTTGTCGGCAACGCCATTGACGCGTTTAACGAAATCGAAGATAGCAGGACAAAAAACATTGTTGTTTCTCTTTTTGAGGAAGAGGGCGCCATTTACATCGAGGTAAAGGATAACGGCTGCGGCATTGACGATGAACAACGCAAACGGCTGTTCCATAAATTTTTTACCACCAAAGGTCTTGAAGGGACCGGACTGGGCCTTTTGATGACCAAAAAAATCATACAGGAACATGGCGGCAATATCAGTGTTATTTCAAAAAAATCAGAGGGCTCTGTCTTCAGGGTATGGTTTTTAAGGGGACTGCTGCCAAAAATCAACGGAGGATAAGAGATTTAATTTCCCCAACATTGCCACAAAGGGTCTCAACCGTTGTTAGACAGTTTTTTCCGGATCCGTTTGGGAAGTTTATTGTTCATATTGTCTGCCAGGTATCGCTTAAATTCCATTAACAGGTCTTGTTGACCTGCTTCAAACGGTGATATTTCTTTTTTTTTGTCTGCGGCCGGCTTTTCTGTCAAAAGATCAATTCTTTTTTCAATCTCATCATACAGGTTCAATAAATATATATATGCCATTTTGTGCCCTCTATTGGTAGTACTTCTGGGTATCCAGATCAATCTGATCGGTCAGGTATTGCCGGATAAACTCAAGTTCTCCCAGCTGGCCTTTATAATAACTCTCTTTTGAAGAATCGTTCTTTTCCGTTGCTGACTTTAAATCTGCAGTAATGGTATTCATTTTTTTGGTAATCCAGTCATGTATCTGAACCGAATATTCATGCGCCATGGTCTTCTCCTGTTGTCATACCCCGTCTTTGGGTTGTCATAGAAAACAATAGGGCGCATGCTGGTGATTGTCAATGCACGCTAAAAATCACGGCCGGATTAAACCTGAAAAAATTAAAATTTCAGGTACAGACACATCTTGTTTATATCATTGCAGATTAATGGAAAATTGCTGTTTAATGTACGACTCTGTGGTAAATATTCACGGCCCATGCCTTGACCTGATTTTTCGGGTTTGCTACACTTGCGCCACTTGACGAGACCAGCAAAAAAAAGGGGTGTTCGTTCTATGACCAACCAGTTTAAATATCAAAATATCCTGTTGTGCACTGATTATTCCAAAGATGCGGAAGCGTCGTTTGTTCATGCCTTTGACCAGACCGTCAAATACGGGGCAAGGCTGCACATTTTAAATGTCATTCCGGCGGTCAATCCCTGCCGCGTGCAGATCTTCAAAACAACCATACCCAAGAAAAAAGCCCTTATTGAATCTGAAAAACTGGATGAGCAGAACATGCTCCAGGCCCTGGGCGGATTAAAACAGATGTATATAGCGCGATGTCAGGATATCGTTGACCACGAGTTTATCGTGAGGGTCGGGTCTCCGGATATCGAAATCATCAAATATGCCCAGGAAAATACCATTGACATGATTATCATGGGCACTGCCGGCCGGCATGAAACCAGGCGCCTGACCTATATCCGGACAGCGGCAAATGTATCTAAATTTGCCAATTGCCAGGTCATCACCATCGGCAGCAGCCCGGTACAGTAAATGCGGACACCAGATAAATCATTGAGTAAAGACGGGGGAAGGCCCTGTAAAAGAAATCAGCTATGTATTGACCCAAAGATTGAAGGAAGCTAAATGGACCTGGCGAAAAGTTCGGAAATCATCGACCTGACTTTTAAAAGCATCATTGACGCTCTGCCCTGTTATATCATGATACAGGATCAGGACTTCAACATTCTGTTTGCCAATCAGACCTTTCAAGACGATTTTGGCAAACAGATCATCAATAAACACTGCTACTCAGTTCTCAAAGGGTCGCACCACCAATGCGGCCCGTGTCCTGTCAGGGAAACCTTTAAGGACAAAAAGGTTCATATTATTGAAGAGACCATCCATCTTTCCGACGGCAGCGTCATTGAAATGATCGCTTTTTCAGCCCCTCTGTTTGATGCGGTGGGCAATGTAAAAGCCTGCATAAAGCTCCTTGTCAATGTCGGAACCATCAAGGACAGTCACAAGGAGCTGGTGGCCCTGGGGCAATCCATTGCCCTTTTGTCCCATGACATTAAAAATATCCTGGAAGGTCTTCAGGGTGGGGCCTATGTCGTGGATGAAGGTATGAAAGACCAGGATAACAAACTGGTCTTAAGGGGTTGGGAAATTGTTAAAAGAAACATTACTGAAATCAGTGGCATTGCCCAGAATATACTTTACTCTGCCAAGGAGCGGAAACCCTCCTTTAAAACCGTTAAGCCTGTTGATGTGGCCCGACAGGCCGGACAATTGTTTTCAGAAAAAGCCGCTACCTTGGATGTCCAGCTTTTAATGGAGCTCAACCCCAAAGTACCGTTGGTAAAAATGGACCCCACAGGCATTTCCAGGATGCTGGGCAACCTGATCTGGAATGCCATCCAGGCCTGTCAGAAAGATACGGTAAAACGCAAACACATGGTCTTTGTGAGAGTGGATTTTTACGATAATTACCATTTCATTTTTGAAGTGGAAGATAATGCACAGGGAATGGATAAAGAGATCCAGAATAATCTGTTTGTTGAATTTTTCTCATCAAAGGGAGATTCCGGCACCGGTCTGGGCCTCATGGTTGTTGACCGGATTGTAAAAAACCATAACGGCAAAATAGAAGTATTAACAAAAGAACAACAAGGCAGTCTCTTTAGAATGATTTTCAGGCTGCCCAATAAAAAGATTGATCTTGAAGAAAATAGTTTTTAGGAATTGACAGATTATTTTTCATCAATTATCGTTGAATTTTGGGAAATCTCTAAAAAATTTAGATTTTTAGAGCCAACCTTCTGACTTGAACTTGAAAGGGGATTACAACCATGGGGAATGAGTCCTTCTTAATCGTTATCATTGATGACAATTCGGATTACCTATTCACGATGAAAACTTTTTTAACCCGGAACGGATTTGAGGTGGACACCGCAGAGGATGGTGAAACCGGTATTGCACTGATCAAAGAAAAACGCCCCGACCTTATCATGCTGGATGTTATGATGGAGACCACCTATTCCGGATTTGAAGTGTGTCGGCAGATTCGAAACGATCCGGAGTTGAAAAAGACAACCATTTTCGGCATATCCGGCATGCAGGATGAACTGGGTATTAAATTTGACAAATATGAAGATTCGGAATATTTCAGCCCGGATGTATTTTTTGACAAGCCCGTTGACAAAGAGGCCCTGCTGGCCAAAATAAATGAATTAAAGGAAGATTAACAACCTTTCCTGTCTGGTTGCCTTTCAAAAGTCTTCTAGTAAAATTTAATGCTTGGGGGAGTATCGTCTCGCCCAAGCATCTTTATTGAGCTATACCCTTTAGAATATAAGGCTGGTCCAAGGTGTGATCCAGTATGTTCTCAAGGGTATTTTTTTCTCCGGTTGTAAAAAACGACAGAACCGGACATGTTGTCGCCGCTGTCAGCCTGTTCTCCACCAAAACCCTTTTTGTCTGGGCCGCCACGGCCTGTGCCGGATCAATGATCTTCATTTTATTGTGGGTAATCCGCATGATGGTGTTAATCAGGAAAGGATAATGGGTACAACCCAGAACCAGGGTGTCGGCCCCCTGACTGATCATGGGCATAAGGTACTCTTTGAGCAGTTCCATTGCCCTGTCGCTCTCATGATCACCATTTTCCACCAGTTCCACCAGGCCGTATCCGGGCTGAACCATAACGTCGATGCCATTGGCGTACTTTTCCCGCGTCTGTTTGAACAATCTGCCGTTAAAGGTATTTTCCGTTGCAAGCACACCAATCTTCCCTGTTGCTGTCAGCCGGGCAGCCGGTTTCAACGCCGGCTCCATACCGATAAAAGGGACATGATACCGACGTCTGAACTCATCTATGGCCACGGCCGTTACCGTATTGCAGGCAACAACGATCATCTTGCAGCCCTGGTCCAGTAAAAATTCAACGCTATTTCCGGCAAGCGCCCGTGCAGCATCTTTATCTTTTGAACCGTACGGACAATTGGCACTGTCCGCAAAATAGACTATGGACTCATCCGGCAGGCTTTTACGAATTTCCCTGAAAACGGAAAGCCCGCCAACACCTGAGTCAAATATACCTATGGAGTGATTCTGCATATGCGCAATTTGCCATGAACCTGTTCAATTGTCAAACCGGAACACAAAGAATTTTAAACACTTTATTTAAAATTTTTCGACGGTTTCAACCATGCCCTTTAACTGTTGCGTTAAGAACACATCTTCGTTTTTAAGTGCAAACTCAGGGAAGCACCCCTGCCCTTATCCCCTTGTGCAGCCATCGTTTTCTCACTATAAAAATCGTTAACATTACAGATACTTAAAACTTTAATCCAATTACTATCGTATCCGGCACACCAATTGCTATCTATGCTCTCTGGTTATTAACTTAAATTATTGGAGAACAAAATTGAACACCAGTATCATCAAACCACTTACAGTATTATCCGGTATACTCGGCGCCATTGGCCTGATGGCCGGCACTAATATTTTGAACCCGTTAATCAGGTTTATTCACAATGAAGCCATAACCCCGTTGGAAAGCCTGCTTTGCATCCTGTTTACCATTCTCGGGTTTGCAGGCTGTTACCTGGCGTTGACGACACTGTGCACCTATTTTGTTCCCAGGATCAAAGGCAACGATAAACACAGATCATCAGTGTAAAAATTATAGATATTAGCTTTATAAATTTTAACTAACGGCAAATCGTCAAAGGAGGACTGAATGCCAAGACTAAAAGACAATATGCCCGTCATCATGATGGGCGCTATCCTGCTCATTTACGGGCTGATCGTAAAAACCGGGGCGCTCTTACCCACCATGAAGTATCTGAGCACCCACAAATCAATGGACCTGCAGGTCATGTTGAGTTTTATCATCGGGGGGCTTGCCCTTTTCGGTGCGCTGGTAAATTCATCAAAACAAAAACCGGGAGCGTCACTGTTTGACCGGTTCTTTTTACAGCCCGTGGGCGGTATTGTCATGATTATGATCATGGCCATGGCCATCAGATGGTATCTGGAACCGCTGGTTAAAATCATGAGTTCCTCTCTGGCTCCGATGCTTGGATTCAAAATTTATAAGGTTCTCAACCTGAACTATGTTGTCCTGGGTATCCTGGCCGGTGTGGTTCTGACCAACTCTTACGGTATCCCGAGATTTGCGGAATCCGGTGTTAAATGTGCCCGTTTCGTTCTGAAAATGGGGGTTATCATGCTGGGTGCCCGGTACTCTTTTGCCGAACTTGCAAAACTGGGGGTTTATTCAGTCTGGCTGATCGGTTTCTTTGTTCTGGGAACGGTATTTCTGGTTCTGTGGCTGGGCAACCTGTTCAAGCAGCCCAAATCCATGACCGGGGTACTTTCCGCCGGTATGGGCGTTTGCGGTGTGTCTGCAACCGTTGCCGTTGCACCGGTTGTTAAAGCAAAAAGTACTGAAATGGCATACACCATCGGTACTATTCTCTCCTTTGGTATTGTCTGCATGTTCGTGTTCCCGACCATTGGAAAACTGGCCGGCATGAACCCTGTTCAATTCGGTGCATGGGCCGGAACCGGTATCCTGAATTCAGCCCAGGTTGCAGCAGCAGCCCTGGCATTTAATGCCGTTGATATTAAGACCCTGAAAGTAGCTGAAATTTTCAACATCACCCGTGTATTGTTCCTGCCCATTATTGTTCTGGTGCTGGCGACATGGTTTGGAAAAGAATCCGGTCATAAACTGAGTTTCAAATCGGTTGTTATTGATAAGTTCCCGATTTTTATTATCGGTTTCCTGATTTTGTTCGCCATGTCTTCCACAGGTCTTTTCTCTCCTCCAAGTCATTACAAAGGAAAATATATTGATGTATCCTATAATGACAGAACCCAGGTGACCCCTGAAGAGTGGGAAGTATTAGACAATGCTATGACCGCTGGTGGTTTTGACAAGTTGAATCCTGTCCAGATGGCGGCAGTAAAGGATCTGATCGAGCAGAAACAGATTGCCGGCAACTATGACGACAGAAACGATAAAAAACTGTTTGACCAGGTCGGCCGTGCCCGTATGACCCAGCTTCAGGGTGTTCTGGCGGCTGCCAAAGCCAAGGAAATCAGTCTTGCCAAAGATGTAAAAAGCGCCATCAAGCATGCGGTCAAACAGGTTCACAAAAAATCAAAAACAGTTGTCACCCTTACCGATTTCATGATCTGGTTCTTTGCCTTCGGCCTGATCGGCCTTGGCATGCAGATCACCAAAAAATCCATTACCCAGGCCGGTGGATGGCCGATCGTCATGGGTGTTATCGCAGGGACCACCAAGGCGGTACTCTCCTTCTTTGTTGTCCTCTGGCTGGTTAAAGACGTGGTATTACATTAAAAAGGAGAACTATAATGAGCAACGAAAATAATAAAGCAAATGAAACCGGGGCTCCGGAAAATGAAGAAAGAGCCTTGTCCGTTTTTGCAAGTGAACGAAATGAAGATCTCACGGCATTGACATTCTGCCTGATCACAACGTTTCTGGTCTTGCTGTTTACCAAGTGGCTGGTATAATTAGCCATAAGTTATGTTAATCAAGTTTGGACTGTGGCCGGTTTTTCCGGCCACGGGACAAATCCTAACCAGAAATCAACTATTATTGGTAATTTTATGTTTAATCATATTCTGCTTTGCACACACGGATCTGACGGCGCCAGGAGTGCTGAGCGTTTTGTTTTTGAGAAAATGGCGGATCACCCGGATCTTAAAGTAAGCGTGCTGACGGTCCTTGATGAAGACTGGCGGGCTATGACAGGAGATGACTGGCTCAATTCCAGTAAAACACATGCCACATTCCTGGACCATGTTGAGACCCAGGTCAGCCAGGAAATCAAAGAGGAGTGGGATCGCATTAAAAAAGAACATCCAATGGCTGAAAAGGCAGCATTTTCTCAAAAAACCGGAACCATTGCGAAATCCTTTGCCGATGTCGCTGAAACACTTAAATGCGACGCCATCGTTATCGGGGCTTTCCAGAAGAAAAAAGGCTTTTTATCCGGAAACTCAAAAGGCCTGAAAGATACCCTGCAAAACAAAACCCTTCATCCGCTGCTGCCATGTCCATTGATCATCATACCATAAACAGCAGACTTACGGTTCAATCGGAAACAATTGACCTGGGCCTTGCAATTACCGAAAACTTTGATGCCCAATCAATTTTAAGTATTAAACATTTATTGAGCCTTCACCCCAACTGGTTCATTTCCAATCTTGAGCAGCACAAAGACCATTTCACCGCCGACATTAAAGACTACGCATCTGAAAAAAGATCGAAATTGTCCGGCCAGGTTCTGTTTAACGGGGATGACGGAACCATCATCCGGATCCTGCTGACCGGGACAGTGGATATTAGTATCCAGTTTTCTAACATAAATGGTTCTCTTTTTGTCCAGACCCATTCACCGGAATCCATTGATCCAACAGACCCTGCATTGCTCTGGATTCGGGCCATTCTCCAATATCTACGGCTATACACAAAAAAAACACCAGTTACATTTTTTTTCAGGCTCCTGATGAACCGTATGATCCTGCAGATGAATCCGTCCCAGCGCAAAATCTGTATGATGCTTGCCAAGATTACATTTGTTGAAGTGCTGGTGATTATCTTCATTCTGATAGGTTACAAAATCTTTGTTTTATAAACAAGGCTTCATTAAGGAATATTCTTTAATGGCAGCGGTATCCCCAGGATAAATGACAAAACTGCGAATTTACGATAGAATGCTTTCTTAAAGTCAGCTGCGGGAGAAAAACAATGGCGCTATTTAAATTAAGTCTGAGAATAAAATTCATCACAGGTCTGGTACTGTTTGCATTGGCGCTTGGGTTGTGTATCAGCATCATTTTATACTTTCATTTTAACTCTATTATGAAATCACAGATAAGCCAACGCTCCCACATGCTGCTTGCACAGTCAAATGCGGTTCAGGATTATGTCAGATCTGTTTTAAGACCTGAAATGTTCGATACACTTGCCGAAGGCCGGTTTGTTCTCCAGGCCATGTCATCCTCCTATATTTCCAGGGAGGTGATGACGCGGTTAAATATAGACAATGACCAGCCCTACCATTATCGACGGGTCTCAAAAAAGCCCAGAAACCCGGCATCAGCCGCCAATACCCTTGAAGCCGGCCTGATTGCATACTTTGATCGAAACAGGGATGAAACCCTGTGGGAAGATGATGCCATGGTCGGTGATGTTGAATATCATCTTGTTGCACGGCCGGTTGTTTTCAAAGAATCGTGCATGAACTGCCATGGAGATCCTTTGGACGCACCGGTTGAATTATTGAAAATATATGGGGCGAAAAATGGATTCAAATATTCTGTTAACGAAGTCGGCGGGGTCGTGGTCGCGGGCTTCCCGGTTGATCTGATTAAAAATCCGGCAAAGGAGGTCACCTCACAGTACCTGACCTTTTACCTGATCGGTATTTTACTGTTTGCCCTTTTGATCAGTCTTTTTTTTGACCGTCTGGTAATGAAAAACCTTCAGAACCTGACCACCATATTCAAAACCAGGTTCTCGGGTGAGCCTGAACAGGGCATCATTGACCGTTTAGAAGAAAAAGATGAAATAGAAGGGTTGATCGAAGGGGTGGATGAACTGGCCGGTTGCCTATCCGATGCCCGTGACGAACTGGAGGACTACACGCAGAATCTTGAAGAAATTGTAGACTACCGTACAAAGGAAATTAATGAAAAGGCGCAAAAGCATCGGGCAGATGTAAAGCTCTTTGTTGAAATTTTGTCCCGGTTTGGTGGAGCGCTGAATTCAAAGCAGATGATCACCTATGCACTGGAGTGTATCGGGAAGCGTTTTTCGGCAAACCAGGTGGTGTACCATTGCACCGTGGCAACAGAAAAATCCTATGCCTGGCATGAAAATGAAAAGATCGATACCATTGATGCCAAGATCAAAGAGATCCTGTGGAAAGAGGATATTCACACTGAAGGAAACAAGCTTTATATCCCCGTGAAATCGCCCGAATCACACTGGGGTATCCTTTGCCTGTCATGGGACAAAATACCGGATAAAGATGATTTAAATCCTTCTGTTCTTTTGGGACTGGGCCTGCAGCTTGCCATCCTGATCGAAAATATCCAGGCATTTTCCAATATAAAGTTCCAGAATGACATGCTTCAATCTACATTTGAGGGCATTTCCGATCCCCTTTTGCTCATTGATAAAGAGTGCAAAATTTTAATGGCAAACAAAGGCAGCAGCAACATTTTATCCAGGAAAAGAAAATCAAGCAGGGAAAAAGAGTTGCAAAACTTTTTATCCATTGGTGACAGCAACAATCTTAAAATAAATATGATTGATACCCTTCTGGAAAAGGAAGCGCCCATTTCCAAGGATATACATGCGAAAAACAATAAGTCCTATAAAGTTTATCTGTATCCTTTACCAACCCGGAAACCGGATGATTTGAGAATTGTTCTCTATGCACGGGACATCACCATGGAAAAGCAGATGATGTCCAGAATGCAGCAGGCTGAAAGGCTCAGTTCCGTCGGGAAAATGGCCGCCGGCGTGGCCCATGAAATAAACAACCCTTTAGGGGTTATCAGCTGCTACACAGACCTGGTAAAAGATGCCGTGACAAATGAAGACACCATTGAAGATATAAAGGTTATTGAAAAACATACCAGGACCGTCCAGAAAGTGGTCCAGGAACTTTTGAAACTTTCCCGACCCAAAGAGGTCATCTCCGGAAGATGCCGGATTAATGAAATTGTCGCTGATATGGTTAAGGTGTTTACCGCCCAGTCAGCTTCCAGGGGCATCCAAATTGTAGCGGGCCTGGGCGAGGCACTGCCGCCGATAAAATGCGATGCCGTCATATTGGAGCAAATTCTGACCAATATCTGGATCAATGCATATGACGCCCTTCAGGAGACCGGCGGAATTGTTGAAATTTCGACAAAATTAATGAAAAACAAAAAAGAGGTCCTGCTCTGTGTTAAAGATAACGGCCCCGGCATTCCTGAATCGATATCAAACAATATATTTGATCCTTTTTTCACCACAAAAGAGGTTGGAAAGGGAACAGGTCTCGGCCTGGCGGTTGTATACGGTTTTATAACGGAACTTGGCGGCCGTATTGAAGTCAAAACCAATGGGTTTACAAAGTTCAATATATATTTTCCTGTTGAGAGGACAGTTTAAATGACAAGCGATTTTTCCATTCTGGTGGTTGATGATAATAAAGATTTTTGTATTCATTCACGGGGTAACAGCATTGTTGTAAGCAATTGAAATTACA
>CAZLTD010000146.1:0-12539 GCA_964562385.1 uncultured Desulfobacula sp. | reverse complement strand
CTGTTTCCACCTAAGAAATCCAGTCCCGTGGTCTAAGATTGGGGGTAGGCGCATTGAGTACATAAATTATAAAATCAGTTTCTTATTAAATGTTATCCGAAATCATAATAAATCATATCTTAAAACATGAATAAAAGAAAGCCTGATGCTTCCAAAAAACCGGTAACAAAGTTTAATTGTTGTGCAGTCTCTATTCACGAAAGCTGGTGTTTTTGAACCATTGAATGTTCTTTTCTTACTATAATAAGTGGAAAATCATATATCTGTTTTTAAACTATTCAGCCGAATACAATTAATTATTTTACATACTAAGGTCATTCATCGACAATAATTTCTTGTTAAAAAGCTCAGGCAAAAGCCCCCCAGCGCACATGCAATCAAATAATGATATGATTTCGGTAAGTTACAAACTGACCCGGTAACTTCTCAATAAGTATGAGGGAGGAATTATGCTGAAATCAAATTGTCTTTCATTCTCGCTATCATGACATCAGATAGTAATGGGATATCTTTTTTGTTTTCAATCCGATCCATAAGGTAATCCCAGAAAGAGATAAACGGGATATGATTGCATGGATATTATCGGAATTTGGATATTTCAATAACCGTCAGATCGGAGAGTATCTTTGGATTGACCGATTCAACTGTCAGCCGACGGTTGAATCATGTTAGAAAAAGTATTGGTAACAATAAAAAAAACAGCATACGCAAGTTTTACGATAAAATAAGAACAACAAACAAGGTGTGTATCCCAGCTGAAAACATATTTTCAAAAAAACCATGATTCGTTTTTGTCATTCTATTCCAAGAGCTTTGGATCTGTCTTTAACAATATGAACAGCTTTTTTTTTCATATCCTCCGGCATAAAACAACAGTCTATCATATTGACTATAAGTTCCTTTTTTTGGATAAAAGCCTGAATACTTTCTTTTACAGGTTTTTCTCTCAAACCCAGCCTTTTTCCCAGAAGCGTAAAGTCATAACCCGTATAAAAGCCAAATTTTTCATACCAGTCAGAAAAAAAGCTCTCTTTTTCATCTATCATAAGATCTAAAGCCAAAGCATCTGAAGTTGAAGTATGTTCGAACGCATGGGTAAAAAGACAGTCATAATTGGGTGTCAGACGATCATAATACAGCCCTGTATTTCCGGAAAACTTTTGCAGGCTGATATTTTTCAAATGAAGATCATCATTGCCTATCAAATAGGCATGAAGAACCCGTTGAAAAAAATCAAGTACTACAGCAGCCTTGCCGTTGGTCATTTTGTCTATCAGTTTTCCGGCAGCTTCATAGCTTTGGCTGTATTTTTCCTCACTTTTCAGTCCAAAGCCCTGAACAAGATCTTCTTGATGTATTTTTCTATTATTTTTTCGATCAAAACGTTTAGTGAGGTATACAAGTTCACCGTCAGGAAAAGAGACAAGACCGCAATCAGCTGTTTTGATACCCAGTAACCGGCTGCTCAACATCGCACAGTGCTCATTCTCAGAGGCATTAAGAAAAGCTTCCGGGCTGGGTTTCAGAATGTACTGACCACCGGATTGCGTCATTTCCAGTTCATGGCTTTGATTTGTTTTCAAGGATAGTTTCTGCTGTATACCTGAAATTGACATCCCCCTTGATTCAAAAGGGCTTTGCAGAAAAAAATCTTTCCGTGTGAATGCGAGAACCGGGTTCGTTTTTAAGGAACCAAACAGTTTCCGAAACTCTCCATCCTGGTAATCCTGGTACTTGGAAGTACTCTTGACTGGTTTAAGACTTATCTTGCAATACCTCATTTTTCCCCTTTAAAATAGCAACAGCACCAATAAGATCGATCCCGTTTTCCAGTAGAAGACTAAAAATGTCGTTTTTGTCTATTTTCTGAGTTTTGCATTGAATCTGCTTTAACCATCCCTCAGATGCCAGGTTTTCAAAAAAAGAGAATATTTGTTTTTCTTTAAAAGATTCTTCCTGTATCGGTAGATTAAAACTTAAAGGTGTACCCGCAGAGATATATGCCGGGTCATATGTAAAAATAAAATAATTTTTATCTTTTGCCAGTGTTCCGGCAAACCGATGGTCAAAATAGACGAATCCTACCCGATCCATAGTTTTAGTCCCAATGATCCGGCAACTCTTGTAACTATATCCAAGCGAACGGATAAAGAGCCGGTTTCAATCTTGTTTAACGTGCTGTATGAGACACCGCTTAAATCGCACAGTTTTTTCCTGGTTAATCCTTGTGATTTTCGACTTGTCCGAATCACATTTCCGATCTGATTGATTTCAGCCGCATCTTTTAATTTTTCTGACTGACGAAGCTTTGCAGCAACGGTGTTGTATTTTTTTCGTATGCTTTGTAAGTGTTCATCAACATCCATTATTGCCTCGAAAAATATGCATTAACATACAAACCAACTAAATATCAAAGAATAATTTTATTTCTGCATACAATACTATCTAAAAGTATTTGATAATGCAATATTTATTTAATTTAAATAAGATTTGTACTTGATTGGATAAAAACTACCCCGGATTTTTTTATTCTCAGCGTACGTGTAATTTCAAACAGTCAAAATTATAGAATTTTTTTTAAACTATCAAAAAGACACTTAAGGGTTCTTAAAAAAACTTCTTTGTGCCTTTGTGTCTTTGTGAGATATAGAATCACGTAGAAAATTAAATACTGGCTTGTGAAAGTTTTGAGATTCAAATTTTTTTAAAAGAAAAATATTTCATCAGGTTAGTCTGAAATAATCAAAATAAAGCTGATGATGTTTTTTCGGATGCGACATAAAAACAATAAATTGCGTTATTGTTCTCAAATTTAAATTCCTCTGGCCTCCTGAAGTTTTGACTCTCGCCAAAGGTATTGTTATTGTATTCATTCCCGGCTGCAACGTAAATGCCTTATTGTACCGATCATTATGTTCAAGTGCGTTTTCTTTATCATCTATTCTCACTACAATCTGGGTTTTCAAATCGTCTGGATTGTAAACATTAAATTGAAACGATGAATATCCCTGCCAGTTTTTTTGCTTTAACAAGCAACTGAGACCCGGATAAGATGACGGAAAAAATTCAAATTTCAAAGAATGGTTACCATGAACGATATGTTCGTCTGAAATACTGAAAAGCATATGACATTTCCAGGAGAGCCTGTCCAATTCTGATGCACTTTCAAAATCGAAAAGCACACGGTCTTTTTTTTCATTACATGCGGTGGAAAAAAAACAAACAGCCAATAGAACAATAAAAGTGAGAAATAGGTTTTTCATTTTTCAGAACTCAACCACCGTCAACTCTGGTGGATTAAAAAGCCTGAACTTAAAATGGCTTGTTCCTATTCCACTGCTGACATTCATAATGAGATTCCCTTTTCGATATATGCCATGGTTGTATTTTACATTTTTTTCATAGTTTAGTATGCCGAATATGAATTTGGGAAGAAGAATCTGCCCGCCATGGGTGTCCCCTGAAAAAACGAGAGCATTTTTTCGACTATCCAGTTCTTCAAACACCAAAGGATTGTGACACAGGATCAAAGCAGGGTTTTCATTATCAGTTAATGAATTAAAAATCTCAATACCGTCGGTTTCAGAGTATGCCTCATCTATGCCAAAAACTGGAATCTTACTCCCATCGATATTTATCACATCCCCTGAATTCCTCAACATCGTTACTGGGTGGGCTTTAGTTGGATTTGCTGTACCTGATTCATGGCAAAAAAGGCAGCTGTTTTTTGAGTTTGAATAATCATAATCTCCCATCACTGCATAAACACCGTATTTGGCATTCAATTTTGAAAAAAACTGGAGTGCCGGATCCGGACTATGCTTCCATGCGATATAGTCGCCGGTCAGAAAAATAAGATCCGGGTCAATTTCATTGACCATATGGATAATACGCTGTTGGAAATCACCAAATCTATTAAGATGAATATCAGATATTTGAAGTATAGTTATTGGGTCTGTTCGTGAGTGTTTGAATTCAGTTCTTAAATCTACATAATTAACTTCTAATCGGTTTGGCTCGATGAAAAATCCATAAAAAAGGAACGCACCTGCCAACACCAGCATACTATAATATATTATGAACTTCTTTTTGAATTTTCTCATTTCAAACTACAGGATTTTTAACTCTCACAAAGACACAAAGGGGGTTTTATAAAATCTTCTTTGTGTCTTTGTGAGATACCATTATGGAAAAGGTTCCGTGCCGTAGTGTAAATTATTTTGCTTTCGTCTTTTTCAACAATTCAATGATGGTCTTATTCTGCTCGATCAGGATATCAAACCTTTCAATGAGAAGATCAACTTTGCCATTTGAGTCTTCATTTGTCTGGTTGATTTGATCGAGAATCCTAATGGTATACTCACTGCCAAGAGCTATTTGCTGAAACAGATAATCCGAATGCACTGAACTGTTTTCAGGTGGCACCAGTGATTGATACTTGTCTGAAAATGAGTCCGACAAATCAGATGCATAAAGATTAAGTGTACCGGCCAGTAAAAGTGCTGTAATAATGATTTTTTTCATGTTGCACCCTCCTTCTTTGGCTCATATATAAATTTCCAGTCACTATACTTTTTAGTATTCTCAAATACTTTGAATATTTTTTCAAATCCGGCTTTTTTCATCGGCTCATCAGGGCTTGTGCTGTAAACACCCTTTATTCCACCTTTCCCATCATAAATAATCCCCCAACTTTTTCTTTTTGTTACCGGATCAGTATAAACACGTCTCAAATGACGTTTGGACATTGGAAATCGATTATCTTTCAGCAGATGATTAAAACTTTTGGGATATAATCCAGTATTATTAGGAGAGCTGTTATAGTATGACTCAATGGCTTTGTAAATCTGTCTGCCCCGGAACAAGAGTTCTTTTTCCTTGTCCCTTTTCACAACGATGCTCCATTGCTGCTGTGCCACAAGCAGGGCTGAAGACACCACGACAATCATCAAGAGCGCTGCAGGATATGTAAATCCATTGTCACCATTCATTATAGGGCGTTCCATAAAGGCTGATTTTTTTGCTGCCGCTGTGCACATCATAAACCCCGGTAAGCCCAGGGCTGTCCGGCGGGACTGTTATCCAGGTATCCACCGATTTTGTGAATGGGTCTTCCGGTACGCTTCTGATATATTTTTTATCTACAAGAGCATTCAAGGAGTCCGGGTAATTGCCCTGATCAGCATAATACTGGTCAATTACATCACGCAACACAAACAGCGAATTTCGCAAGGAGGCTTCTTTGCTCCTTATAATTGAACGTTTGTAGCTGGGCGCAGCAATGGCAGCCAGAATGCCGATGATTGCAATCACCGTCAAAAGCTCAATAATGGTAAATCCACTATTTTTTCTACCAATCTTTGTAATAGCTGCCATCAATTGCCTGCTCTTCGCTTAGTGAATAGATATCGTACACATCCTGTCCCCCCCAGATTTGACTGTCGGGTTCATCTGCATAAGATCGAAGTCCCCACTCCCCCTCTTTATTCATTGGATCCTTAGGGATACGGCGTAAAAATTTCATTCTTTGTCCTGTGGCTATTTTCAAATCAACGCCAGTAACAAGAATTTCCAGGCTTTCTGGATAACCGCTGTCCCCTGCCCCAAACGGAATTATTTTTTCATCTGCCAGCTTTTTATATTCATCCAATGCCGTACGGATAACCCTGAGGCTGTTTCGCAGCTCCAATTCCTGGGTCCGTTTCTGGACAACCTGTGATAAGGGAATGATCCCGGCCGCCAATATTGAAATAATAGCCACAGTAGCCATCATTTCTATCAGAGTGAATCCGCAAGACCACCTCCATGATCGTTTTTTATTTCCCGTAGACATAGGCACGATCAACAATGTGTATATCTTTTCTGAATCCGTCTTTTTTCAACAATTCCAAACGAGCCTGCTCTGCCTCCTGGTAAGATGTGTACTGCCCTAAAAAAACACGGTAAAACATGCCCTTATCCTTGATGTCAGCCGGCTTTACCCAGGCTTGATACCCTATTTCACGGATCTGCTCAGCCTTATTCTCTGACTCTTTTTCATCTTTTGAAGAATAAATCTGGATACTGTAAAATTTATCACTGGGCAAAAACACATCTTCAGTCAAAACCATCACATAATCATCGTCTGGTGCATCCTTTAAACCGGCATTCTCAATGATTTTCTGCTCATGCGGTTCATCCAGAGACACCTGTTTTTCAGTACCTGACCAGAAACCGGACAAATTATCCTGCGGAATATCCTGACTGCGGATAATGACCGGTGTAATGGCCATTAAAATATCTGTATTTATAATTTCACTATCCTCGCTGGAGAACAGATCACCCATTGCCGGGATGTCTCCTAACAAAGGAATTTTCTGGATTGTTGCACGGTCATCATCTTCGATCAGCCCGGCAATTATCACGGAATCACCATCCTGTATCGTGAGAACCGTGTTTGTGGTCCTTGTTTTAATTGAAAACTGGGGATCCGTTACAGTACCGACATTGCTGCCAAGGGCGCTGATTTCGATAGCCAGCTTCATTGTTACCTGATTGAACATATTGATTACAGGCTCTGCCACAAGTTTAACGCCGACATCCTGATATTGGAAATCATATGTTGTGGAACCGTCAGTCTGCACGCGTCTGTTGGTTCTAAGCGGTACTTTTTCCCCGATAAGAATAGACGCTTTTTCGGAGCTGCTCACGCGAAGCTGCGGTTTGGCAAGAATTTTTGTATCTCCATCTTTTTTTAACAACTTCAACGTTGCTGTGGGCAATGACAGATACAATTCCTTGCTGGTAATTCTGCTGATATCATGAATAGATGCCATACTGGCAAATCCGAAATCCGTGTCAAAATCGATTCCTGAACTTTCTTCACTCACACCAAAAGTAACGGTGTCGGAAATTGATAGTCCCAGATCTTTTTCTTTTTTGCGTTGCACCTCCATAATTTCAACATTCAAAATAACCTCGGAAGGTGTCCGATCATTGGCTGAAATAATTCGTCCCGCCATATCTACTTTGTCTTTGTGTCCCCGGACAGTGACAGCATTGAGCTTTTCATTAGCAATGATATTTTTGCTTTTTAAAATTTTTGTCAAAATGGCCACAGCATTCTTTGCTTTGAGATGGGACAGGTAAAAAGTTTTAACATAAAGTTCGTCATATTCTTTTGCTTTTTGAGGTGTGTCAGGATAGATCAACAGGGTCGTTGAGTCTATTCTTTTAGCCCTAAGGGAATTTGTTCGCAGCAGGACATCAAGAAACCGATCCGGTTTTACATCCGTCATAAACAAAGTAACCTTGGTTTCTGTTATGTCCTTATCAAAGATAAAATTAATACCCGAAAGTTTGGATAAAATTTCAAAAACATTGAGCACCGGCGTTTTCTTAAACTTTAGAGAGATTGGCTTTTTAGTCCTGAAATCAAGTTGATATTTGGATATATCATCCTTTCTTTTTTTGAACTGCTCCAAAGCGGCTTTGGCATCACTGTTGTCAGGATCGAGCTGTATAGATTTTTGAAAAGATATCTTGGCATTCTGGAAATCACCCAATTGAATCTGTTTTTTCCCCTTGTCCACCAGATATTGAGACTCTTTCATCATCTTTACATTACCAACCAGCTCTATGGCACGATGATTACCCGAATAAAATGCAATGGCCATCTGTAATTCTTCAATGGCTTCTTTGTAAAATTTTTTATTGATGAGTGTTTTGGCTTTCTGCATATGAGATATTGAAGCACGCTGTTTGGTCTCTTTAAGACGCAGCTTAAGCGCAATGTCATCAGGGTTTTCGCTTAACGCCTTTGTGTAATATTCAACCGCTTCGTCAAAATTATTTTCTGAGGCAAGTCTGTCCGCGGTTTCAACATTCGGGTGTTTCACCGTGTTGCAATTGTAAAAAAATACGGGAAGCAACAGTATGACAATCATTCGTAAAACAAATAAGTATTTTTTAGTCATCCTTGAACTCCTGCATGTCAAGATGGATGGTCTCATTTAAATCCAATGCCTTTATACGAATTTTATTATTTTCGATATCATCAACCAGATATTTGCCGTCCAGCCGATCACCCACCCGGGCAACAAGAACCTGTTTATCCCTGCCTAAAAAAATTGCTTTTGTTCCATTATTTTTATAAGATCCGTACATTCTGTACGAAGTCAGATATTCTCTGGCATTCCTTATAAGATTGGCCTTGTTTTCTGATTCTGTGACAGAATCTTCTTTTTTCTGAGGCCTAATTTTTACCGTATTGACTTTTTTACGTTTAACCGGAGGAGAGTAGATAGAAAACAGATCTCTTTGTACCACGCTTTTAACTTCTTTCTTTTCAAAAAAGACTGTAACACGTCCAGAAAAATCAAGTGCCTTTTTTTGAGCGCCCGTTTTGACAACGCCGACTTTTGACTTTAACTTTTCAGCAGAGGTATCTGACCCTCGGCCATAGGTCAACTGGTCGACTTCCTCCTGGACATAGGGGTTTTGAAATCGATAAAACAATATCATAGCAAATAAGACAAGAACAACGATAAATAAAAGTTTTCGTTTGTCCCACGTCATATATTGCCTCGCTTAAAATAGACACTGATGCCCAGTTTCAAAGAGACACGTGCCGGATTTAGAGAATCCCTCGACATGCTTAAAGAGTCAATATGCGACAGCCCTTTTGTGTTCTGAAAATCAGCGATCAGATGCTTAATATCAGGATACCTGCCGGTAACATTTACATGGGTGGTATATTTTAACAAAGACAGGCGGGAATCTTCCTGCACTCCGAACACAAGGCTCTGCTTTAAGTTCAACCTGTTTTTATCTATAAGATCATGCAACTTTACTGCATATTGTGTTAAGAAAAACTCTTCAGATACGGTATCGAGTACTCTTGTTATCAATTGCTGTTCCGTACTCTCTGTCTTTTGTGAGGCCTGCGAGGCGGCAAAACTTGAACTTCGTGTTGCAGAAGTTATTTTCTGTAAAAAGGCCAATCTTTCCACCTGCCGGTCAATCAGATGAACTTTTGTCACCACATTGGCCAATATGGAGATGGTGCATATCAGAAGAAGTACTTTATATTTTTTCAGTATGCGTGTCATGCACCCACCTTGCTGTTAGATCAAACTGAATTTTTCCGGTTTCAATTACCTCTTCACGGGAAAGTGCGACCTTAAAATAACCTGACCGGTTTAAATTTCTGATAAATTCTGAAACATCATCCGGGTAAAAAGAGCTGCCTGTAATTTTGATAAGACCCAGGTCTTCTAAAAATGACAGACTATTTATGTCCACTGGTTCCGGTTTGACTTTTTCAATAGCCGTTAAAATACCGGGAATAGGAAATAAATGTTTAATAAGTATACTATCCAGATAAACTGTATCTTTTTTCATACGGGCATGTTCAAAACCTGCCAGTTTATCTTGCGATTTGTTTTTTAATTGTGTTGATTGTTTTTTCACAAGCTGCAGTCGTGCTTCATACGTGCGTATCAGCCTTGAGTTGGAAACATATTCGTAGATATTGGCAAACGTCATGGCGATTGTGGATGCAATAAATAAAACAGTAAAACCGATAAGTATCCTGCCCCGGATATTTTTCTTTTTCACTAAATTTATTCTTATCGGTTCCATAATATTGCTTAGACCTTTTTAGCGGCGCCCACAGCTGATGTATACAAAGGCAGAAGAGACATATCCCCGTCACCTGTAGCAGTTTTAACATCCACCAATTGAGTTTCATCCAGTATGTGAACATCTCCTGAAAAAGAATCCTGTAAGATCTGACGGATTTGAATCCCGGACTTTAAATAGGAAGCAACAAAAACTTTATTTAGTTCAAGTTCAGGCCATTCACCAGTATAATACTGCAAGAGCAAATCCAAATCATCAATGGCACTTGATACGCCGCCGGTTAAGAGCCCTTTTCTTAAGCTTTTATAAAAAACCGGCACACCCTCTGAAAACACGAAAATAGACACGCTTGAATCAAACAATCCCAGGTAAGCGAAATTTCCAGCCAGAGGTAATTTTGAAGCATAAAAATTGAATCGGCTTAACCCTGCAGGTAACACAACCCCACATGACAATCCGCATTTTTGAAAACAATCTTCAAACTGCTGGATGACATCATTAAAAGAGGACACCACCAGCAGAATATGTTCCCCATCTACAGATTTACCCATATATTCCCATGAAGACCGAAGATCTGAGGCGTCTACTTTTAGAAAATTAGAGAGATCCCAGGCCACAAGATCGTCTATATCATGATCATCTTCAGGCAGATCCCTGAATTTTTTTATAACTATTTTTGTGCAGGTATCTGGAAGAGCGACACTGAGCCTGGATGTTTTCAGGTCCTGTTTTAAGTCATTTAGACATTTTTCAAATGTCTTGGTATCAATAATATTTTTAGATTTGAACGATAACTTGAGAGTGTTCGTCGGGATTTTGACGCTTGACATTTTATCGATACGGATAATTTTTCCGGTATCTCGGACCAGGGCAGCAACAATCATATCCGAAGATATCTCAATTCCAGCCTTTTTGTTGCGTCCTGATATGGAAAGCATCTATGTATCCTGATTAATAAATGTTACCCTGTTGGCTTCTGCAAGCGTTGTTACACCGCTTGCCACTTCATAAAGAGCGGCATCTCTTAAAAACACAACCCCTTGTTTTAAGGCATACTTTGTCAAGACGGCAATTGAAACCTGCTTAATCAACATCTCTTTTATTTCTCCATTAAGCTCGACATGCTCTATTATAGCCTTTCGGCCGCTATACCCGGTACCTTTGCAATTATCGCACCCATAAGCATCATAAAATATAATATTTTTAAATTTTCCTGGTTCCAGCCCGGATTCAATCAATTCTTTTTCTGACATTTTCTTTTTAATCTTGCAGTCACAAAGAACCCTGATCAATCGTTGTGCAACAATGCAATTGAGCGCAGTGACAAGGTTATAGGGCTCGACCCCCATGTGTATAAACCGGTTAATCACTTCAAAAGAAGAATTGGCATGAACCGTGGCAAACACCTGGTGACCAGTCAGTGCAGATTGAAGCGCAATCTGGGCGGTTTCAGGGTCACGGATTTCACCCACAAGAATTTTGTCAGGATCATGACGCAGAATGGAGCGTAATCCACGGGAAAATGTCAGTCCCTTTTTTTCATTAACCGGAATCTGCGTAATTCCAGCCAGCTGATATTCAACAGGGTCCTCAATCGTGACTATTTTAGTATCTTTTTTATTTACCTCCGATAACGCCCTGTAAAGTGTTGTGGTTTTACCACTGCCCGTAGGCCCCGTCATTAAAAACATACCATAGGGCGCCTTTATCTGACGCCTCAGTCGCAAGAGTTCCCGATTATTGAGTTTAAGCTTATCAAGTCCCAGATCCCCTTTAAGTGGTGTCATCCTTTTCTGATCAAGGATACGTATCACAGCATCTTCTCCAAAAATCGTCGGTACCACGGAAATCCTGAAATCAACAAACCGGTCTTTGATCTTCAATTTGAATCTACCGTCCTGGGGCACCCGTTTTTCAGAAATATCCAGCTCCGACATGACCTTCAGCCGGGAGATTACCGTATTCATATTCCGCATATCCAACGGATCTGTAATTTGATGCAGCATCCCGTCAATACGATACCTGATTATAAGGCCGTCTGCCGACCCCTCAAAATGAATATCGCTGGCATTTTTATTGATGGCGTCGAGAATAGTGGAGTCAACCAGTTTGACAACAGGGCTTTCTTCTTCATCCATCCTCTCAAGGGAAATCTCATATTCTCCCCTGTCGGACTCTTTGACAACAGACAATCTCATTTCTTCCGATACATCAATGAGATCCCTGGAGGTCTCAAGTTTTTGAAGCAGACGGGTTAATTTTCTCCCGCTGACAATAACGAAACTAAAATCATATTCCAGCAAAAGTTCAATCTCTTCAACCACCTTAAAATAGTCAATGGGATCAGCAACGGCAAAAACCAGATGGTTATTTGAGAAACTGAATGGTACGATTCTGTTTGCCACGATAAAATCTATACTCAACAGCTTTAACAATTCCGGTTCATTCATACTGTCGATACGTTCATATCGGCAGGCATACTGCTCAGCAACCAGCTGGGCCAGTTGCTCGTCGGAAATCAGTCCCTCTTCAACGCATAGCTGACCAAGCATTCTACCGGAAATGTTTTTCTGGGCCAGGACACTTTTTTTCTGTTCTTCGGAGATAAACCCCATGTCCACAGCCAGCTGCCCTATCCGCTTTTTTTTCTTCACATTGAAAATTGTCATTTTCTACCCTATTGTTCCTGCCATTTGGAATATCGGCATATACATTGCCAGTAAAATAAATCCGATAACAAATCCCATGATCACCATTAAGGCCGGCTCTATGGTTGAAGTAATAACCGACAGCCTTGCCTCCACCTCTTTTTCATAAAAACGTGCCACTTCCTGTAGTACCGCTTCAAGATTTCCTCCCTCTTCTCTGCGCTTAACCCCGATTTTTGGACCACTTGCTAAGGTGGAATCTGCGTCCTG